>QENJ01000239.1 GCA_013374505.1 Candidatus Methanophagaceae archaeon | reverse complement strand
AGATATTTACTAAGAAAATACAGGGTTCGGATATTGAGATCGTGAAAAAGTCGCTTGAGAACTGGGACGGGGCATGGATTTCCGACCCGCATCTCGAGATCAATTCGACTCTCGAATATGTAAAAGTGTACTATGAAATGGGGTACATAGATAAACTGCTAACCGAGAAAGACCTCTTTGATACAAGCTTTTATGACAAAATCATGGAGGGTCCGGCACCTACACCAGAAGTAACTCCTACGCTTACGCCACCAGCACCACCGGTTTAAACGCCTGTAATAACGGCAACACCAACGCCAACTGCAACGCCAACTGCAACGCCAACAGCAGCACCAACTACAACACCAACGCCACCGATGCCAGGATTTACTGCTGCATTCGCAATTGCTATGGCAATCGCAGTAGCATGTGTAATATTGAGGAGGAGAGTTTAATATTGAGCTAGCTCCTCTTTTTTATTTTTATTTTAATAATGCAATTAAATTCAAATGCTAAAAAATAGGGTATTACAGTTCTTAAACCGTAGAGGCGTCATAGAAGTTATTTCATTATGCGTAGCCATCCTAATCTGGGAGATGGTAGCAGTCTTTGTTATAAAAGACAAGGGTATTCTACCCAGTCCGCATGCCGTATTCCTTGCTTATTTCGAGTTATTTGACTTAATACCTCTGGATATTTGTACCAGCCTTCTACATTTCGCTATCGGCTTAGGTGCAGGTGCTGTGGTTGGGATAACCTTGGGAATGCTTATGGGTTGGTTCAGAACAGCAAATAGAGCTTTAGACGCCATAATCGAAGTATTGCGTCCAATTCCACCGTTAGCATGGATACCTTTCGCCATCATCTGGATCGGACTCACGCATTCTGCAGCCGGTTTTATTGTGTTCATAGGTGCTGTCTTCCCTATATTGATAAACACGTACACAGGGTTCCGAGAAGTGGATAAAACGTATATAGACGCAGCCAAGGTTTTAGGCTGTGAAAAAGAAAGTAAACTGATCAGATTAGTCGCTATTCCGTTTTCACTGCCTTATATCGCCACAGGGATACGTGTGGGGATGGGTGTGGGCTGGATGTGTTTGGTAGCTGCGGAGTACTTTGGTGTGAGTCGCTATGGTTTGGGTTATAGATTATTATGTATTTTCTTCCCCTTACAGATGATGGATAGGGTCGTTGCGTATATGATACTCCTGGGTTTAATAGCCCTGGTTTTAGATCGCGTATTCAGATATTTTGTGGATGAGCGCTTATTAAAATGGAAAAAGGGGATGGTGACACAATAATAAATGAACCACAAACTAGAAATCCGGGATGTGACGAAGACGTTTGAAACAGAAGAAGGCGAGCTAATGGCGTTGGATCGCTTTAATGTAGGTGTGAAACCATCCGAATTTTTATGCATTATCGGGCCGTCCGGTTGTGGCAAAAGCACGTTACTGAGGCTGATAGCGGGTTTGGACGAGCCAAGCAGCGGTACGATTATCCTGGATGGCAAAGAACTAAAAGGTCCGTCTCCTGATAGAGGTATGGTATTCCAGGAATATTCGCTGTTTCCATGGCGAACGGTCCTAAAAAACGTTACTTTTGGGCTCGAGCTCCGGAAAATGGGGAAGCAGGAGCGGTATAGAATCGCTAAGGAGTGCATAGAGCTTGTAGGTCTAAAAGGTTTTGAGAATATGTATCCGTATGAACTTTCGGGCGGTATGAAACAGCGTGTCGCGATTGCACGAGCTATCGCACCGGAACCTTCGATATTGTTGATGGATGAACCTTTTGGCTCGGTGGATGCGCAGACGAGAAATGCACTTCAGGAAGAGCTGCTGGAGATCTGGCAGAGGACCAAGAAGACCATATTGTTCGTGACGCATAGCGTGGACGAAGCGGTTTATCTCGCGGATAGAGTTGCTGTGATGACCGCACGACCTGGTAATCTGATCAAATGCGCGGGTATTGACATACCGCGACCACGGAAGCGGACGAGTGTGGAAGCGAATGAGTTCCGGGAGAAGTTGCTCATGTGGCTTAGCTTAGAACGCTCGAAGGTGCAGGATTAAATTAGCGGGCGCAATCGAAAAAACCAGTGATTTATCAACGCGGAGATCGCAGAGGGCGCAGAGTTTAAGTGTGTTCCAAACTCCGCTTGGTTTTTCTAATGTCTCTGCGTTCTCTGCGCGCTCTGCGGTAAAATTAGGGGGTATAGTGATTTCACTGGAAAAATCAATTGTGCCATTTAGCGGCGTTTGCTTTGGGTGGTTGTTTTTTGGGCGTGCAAAAACGATTTGAATTTGTGTTCGAACTCGGGTAAAAAAACGTTCAGAAGTTCTATAAGTTCCGCATCTTCCGCTTCGGTCATTTTCCGATCGTATTTAGAATGGATATAGCCTCCAACAATAGAATCTAATATTCCGGCTGTATAACTCAGTAAAGTTTCAAGCGTTGGCTCTATTCCTATTCTTTTTAAGAATTCGGATTCCGATTCTGCTATTTCGTCAAATCTCAAGAGCCAGTCATCTATCGCTTCTTCTAAATTCCGTTTTGCCTCGGCTGGGAGTGTCATGTTTCTGTAATATAACATTACGGTTTTAGCTAAAAAAGGAAAAGTGGCAAAAAAAACGGATGTGAAATGATCAGTAGTTTACGTTTCACGCTTTTAGGTATAAAATAAAAAATGGATTGGAAAAAAAAAGCCCAATCAAAAGTTCTTTTGTTTTTAGTCTTTTCGCTGTTTGCGCTTGTTGAAGAATAGGAATAGTCCTAAGACAGCTATGGCTGGTATTGCTATTGATGCGAATTCTGGAATCTGATGGTCCCAGCCATATGAAAACTTGAAGTGCCACCGTGGATCATCCCATACCCAATCGCTATTCTCTACAGTTGTAGTCGCAACTAAATTACCATCCAGATACATTTGGTAGTTATCGCTTGGCCAACCATAACCTACGAGTAACATCTTAACATAGCCGGTGTCGTAGTAGCCATTAGCGTCAGTAGTAAGCGTACCACCTATCACATGCCATTTTCCATCATGATCCTTTTTAATTTCGACAGTATGCCCACTAATAGGATTACCATTACCATCGGTTATATATCCATATATCTTATTCGGATCGTCTTCTGGGTTCTCAGGGGGAAAACCTTGCGCAGCCGCCGTACCTGCAAACACAACCATCGCAGAAAGCACTACCAATCCCGCTATCAACAACGTGCCTATTGTTTTTGTTTTCAATTTTTTCGTTTTCACCTCCCAATTTTTTTATTCCTCTTTTTTTCTCACCGTATATCCCTATAGTAATTTTGCTTACTCTAAGCAACATTATATATGACTTACTCGCTAAAAAAAACTTTCGGTTTCCAGTCACCCGTTTCCACTGCAACCCTTTTTTAGCTAGTTCTTTTGAAAATCTCCATACACGCATAGTTCCGTGTAGAACGTGCTAAAACATGTTTCACATAGCTCAAATAATTTTTGAACACATCCTAATTTTTTTTGAATGCCACCGAAATACTTATATATCTCTCCACATACAAAAAATCTGCTTAACATCGCGAAAAGGCGGTGGCGTAGGCAAACAGACGCGAAGACGGTGTAAAAAACACATGTAAACACCCGATGTTTTGTGGAATACTTTTTATCCAAGACTCTACGAAACCGAAAACTTAAATAGCTTGGATGCTTCACATATATTGCCTCATTTACTCATAGAGCAGAAGAATAGCATGACAAAAACAAAAAAGACAGAAAGTAAAAGCGCATCGGGTTACCACTCCCCGACTGCCGTGATGGACGCTGACCCGTTTTTTTGCGATATAAAAGCACTGTCAAAACTGTATGCCACAGAAACTGATGCGAGGAATAGAACGCAAGTAAAATTCTTAAGGAAACTGCCGATGCTTATACCAGATGACTTCGACCCACTGAACACGATTTTGGTTTGTCGTCACCCGGAAGAGCGGATATTGATTTTAAAAGAGATGGACAACTCGGTAAAACATAAAAAAATAACGCTCTAAGCAAGTATCAAAGTTAAGATTAATGTTTATCCTATTTGTATAGCAGCGGGGTAAGAAACCACGAGATTTCACGAGATTTAAACAAGATTTTGGGGTTCGCAAGGTATAAAGGGCCAATAGAGTCCTTAGGCCGGACCCCTAGTATTGCTTTCTCGTGTGAATCTGTGTAATCTCGTGGTTCGCTAAACAATTACTGATTATCTAGTAATCAAAACCCGCAAAAGTATCCAATCGCAGGTATAAAATCTTTCTTGCGTGATAACGTCTCGGGCACGACACATTTATCGTCCTGTACCGTAACTGCAAACGCTTTTTCTATTAGCCGCTTATCGCCTTTAACCAATATCGTTTCGCCCGATTCCAACGGATTGGTGACGAGAAAAGCAACCAAATCGTAGTGGTTTTCCGTACGTAACCGCTCCATCTCCGATTTAATGTCCTGCTCTTTTGCACTTATCTCTTCATCATCCAGAACCATTATTTGACCCACACCCACTTTCTTCGTGCCCAATAAATATTCCTTAAAATCGAGCTGCAGTATCTCTAGTGCTGATTTCCCTGTTATGTTTATACTTGCAGTTAACAGTTCTTTACCGTACTCTTCAATCTCAACATCAAGAATCTTGGCTAAACTATGCGCTATTTCTTTATCTCTGTCTGTTGTTGTGGACAATGACAAAATTAAAGTGTCCGACAGGATGCCCGATAAGAGTAAACCCGCTATCGCCGGCGGAATATCCACATGACGAAGCAACATGAATCGCGCCACGATGGTGCATGTACTGCCAATAGGCTCGTTATGTACGTGGATAGGCCTCAGCGTTGATATATCGCCAACTCTGTGATGGTCAATAATCTCCAGTATATCCGCCTCTTGTACACCGTCAACCGCCTGTGATATTTCGTTATGGTCCACCAAAATCACCTTTTTCCTTATCGGCTGCAGTAAATCCGTCCTTGTGATTATACCTATCAGGCGATTGTCGCCATCCACCAATAGCACGCAGCGGTATTTCGATTCCGCGACTTTACGTCTTATCTCCGTAAGCCTGGTATACAGTCCTGCCACGGGTACGTCTTTAGACATTATCGGATGAAGCGGTGTGGACAGAGCAAGTAACTTGGCAGTAGCAAACGTGTGGTACGGCGAAGAAACAACTAACGTGCCTTTTTCTGTTGCCAACCTGACGACTCCCGGGCTAATTGCGGTATTGCCTGTGATTATAAGTGCCGAGCATCCGGAATTGATCAAATCTAGCTGAATGTCCGTCCGATCACCAAGAATAACGACATCGCCCGCTCCGATTCGCTGTAAAACCGTGGATCTCTGCATTGCAGCAATAAAAATAACGCCCGTTAGTTTCGCGATATTCCGCGGATTTGTAATCACTTTCGCATCTAACGTCTCTACCAGTATATTCAGGTCAATCGGAGTCGTGGATAAGTCGCCAAAGTCCATGCTATCTATGTAGTGCTCCGCGATGTCTTTCAGACCAATAATCCCTGATAGCTTTCTGGCTGTATCTACAACCGGTACAGTGTGGATATTCGCCTCTTTCATCACAGAAGCTACTTTCTTAAGTGAGTCGTTAGGCGAAGCGAATAAAGGTTTCTTTAAGTTCATGTCACTGGCGGTGGGCACGAGACTTTCTATCTCTATCGGCTGCTCAAAACCGTATTTATCGAGCACATACAGCGTTTCGTCATTCAACTCACCCGCCTTTGCCGGAACATACAGGTATCTCTTATCCACACTATTTTTGAAGTAGGCGTATCCGATAGCCGAGCATACGCAATCGCAATCCGGGTTCTTGTGCCCGATAACAAATACCTGTTTCTGGGCGTCTGATCCCTGCGGTATCAACGCGCTTGGCATCCCGGATTCTTCTAACTTATATCCCTTTTTCATTGTATAATAACTAAAGTATTATTCAATACCAAACGTTTTAGTTAAATTCATGAGCGTAACGAGAAAAGTGTGGATAGAGTACAAAGATGAAGTAGAACTAAAAGAGCCAATAGCAATAGTAGGCTCGCCTGGGCTAAGATCAGTCGGTAAACTCGTAGTTGACGAGCTAGTGGAAAAAATGCGTCCACGATTATTTGCGGAATTATATTCTTACGGCTTCCCGGCCATTTATTACGGGCCTTCGTATCTCGGTGCCCCCTGCGGTGTCGGGGTGAGAATAGCGAAGAACGGTGTGGCGGAACTTCCATGTACACAGTTTTATGCTATTGAAAACCAGAAGCAAGATATTATTATTGTGAGCGGTTACCAAGCTTATGATTCACTCAATCAATATGCAGTCGCGGAGCAAGTTACAGAGCTGTTTAAGGCTTATCGTGTAAAAAAGGTGATTGCGTTAGGTGCACAGGTAATAGAAGAAGGCATGAGATGCTGTGCCACCGATTTGGAGTTATTGGACGAGCTCGCGGAATTTGAGGTTGCAAAAACGAACGTGGACCGATTTTTAGGGTTCTCCGGGCTTGTAGTAGCAATTGGACGGGTTAAGGGTCTGAAAGGAGTTTGTGTATTCGCGAATACAGTCCAAAATACTGAATTTCCTGAAAGTCCCGATTATAATGCCGCGGACGAACTACTGGAAAAGGTAAGTACGATTTCTGGGTTTGAGGTTGATACTTCCGGTTTAAAATTGAAACTAAGCGAAGAGAAACAGCAGATGGATGTGACAGGAACATTAGACGAGAACACGGAAAATGAAGAAACTAGGGAAGAGGATACCGAGTATTTAAGAGGTTATGTGTGAAACGGCAGATGGCGCAGTTGATATTGAGGTTACGGTAAAACCGGAGCATTATGACACGGCATGTAAGGAGATAGCAGATGCCGTTGTGGAACGAGGCTTAACGGACGCAGATAGCATAAATAAGCTGAAAAGGGAGATAAGCGCTAAGTACCGGCTGAGTAGCATTCCAAGGAATTCCGATGTGCTGAAATTAAACAGGGCAGAATTAAAAGATATATTGAAGCGTAAGAGAATGAGAACCGCTTCGGGTGTTGCCCCCGTTGCTGTGATGACCTCGCCTTATCCCTGTCCGCATGGCAAGTGCATAATGTGTCCCGGTGGTCCTTTATCGGAGTTCGAGTCGCCACAGAGTTATGTGGGTAAGGAACCCGCAGCTACTAGAGCGGCACAACATGGTTTCGAGCCATACGAGCAAGTGCGTTCAAGACTGCACCAACTGGAGGAGATAGGTCACGAGTTCGAGAAGGTTGAGTTGATACTGATGGGCGGCACGCTAACTGCGAGACCACTGGATTATCAGAACTGGTTCGTGAAACAGTGTTTGGCAGCGATGACTGACTTTGGAGCAGAAAGGGGACGAGAGATAAGAAACACGGGTATCACCTTTGAGACGAGACCCGATTATGCAACGGAACACGAGATAGATCAGATGCTTGCGATGGGGGCCACTAAAATCGAGTTGGGGGTGCAGAACGTCAACAACATAATTCTGGCGGGTATCGATCGAGGGCATTCGGTTGAAGACTCTATAGTGGCGAACAGTAAAGCGCGCGACAGTGCATTGAAAGTGGGCTTTCATCTGATGCCGGGTTTGCCGGGCTCTACACCCGAAGAAGATAAAAAGATGTTTGACCGTACATTCCAGGACTCGTGCTTCAAGCCGGATTATCTTAAGATATATCCAACGCTGGTGGTAAAAGGTACGAAATTGTACGATATGTGGAAAAAGGGGGAGTACGAGCCGATACGAGAGGAAGAGGCGATTGATATAATCGCATATGCGAAAAGGATAATACCCAAATGGGTTCGGATACAAAGGATACAGCGCGACATCCCTTCGCAGTTCATAGAAGCAGGAGTAAAGAAGAGCAATTTAAGGCAATTAGTGAATACAAGGCTGCATGAGGACGGCTATAAATGCCGGTGTATAAGATGCCGGGAGGCCGGGCTTTCCCAATTGGGTGGTAAAGTAGCAGACGCTAGTAACATCGAGTTCATATCAGAGCGGTATGAGGCATGTGGCGGTACGGAATATTTCCTTTCTTTTGACGATGTGGCGAAAGACATTTTAATTGCACTTTTACGGCTACGGTTTCCAAGTGAGCCACACAGGAATGAGTTGAAACACGCTGCGCTGGTTCGTGATTTGCATGCTTATGGCGAATTAGTTGGTTTGGGCGAAAGGAAAGAAAATAGCTGGCAGCACCGCGGCTATGGGGCACGGTTGTTGAAACATGCGGAGGAGATAGCGATTGATAACGGATACCGGAAAATCGCGGTGATGAGTGGTATCGGCGTGCGAGAATATTATGCGCGGGTAGGCTACGAGCGAGAAGGACCGTATATGGTAAAAATACTTTGTTAATTGTTTCTTTCTCGAAGTAAATGGTTATCAAAAGTAACAATAAATAAAAGCGGGAAAAGTATACTCCATTTTTCTTCTCGTCATACGGGTGGTCGCGTTGGTGTTGGCGTTGGTGTTGGCGTTGGTGTTGGTGGGAACACTGGCCACTGTCTGGACATACCTACAGAGGGTATCTGAGACTGGTAGGTCATTGACTTGGAGAACTTCCACATACCGCTTGCTGAGGTCATCTCGTCGTATTTCGTTCTACCTGCTTGTGGATAATATTCGCCTACTGCGTTTGTGTAATTACAGCCACGGCCTTCCGTTGAACTCATCTTCCTACCTGCAGATATTGTACCAACACCGTAAGGCCCATCATGTGTACCTGCTGCGCCTAAAACAGAATCAACATACTCACCAATACCCTTTATTCCTTCTGCTGTGATTTCATGATGCAACCTTGGTGATTCCGTCATAGATACGCTGGTCTTTGTTGATGCAGACACAAGTTTTACCCCCCTCAGTTGGCTACCGGCAGATACGTCCACGCATGATGCTGGTATGCACGGATGTTGCAGGAAGGCACAAAGGCCCCCTACATTATTTATGCCACTATCATCTCCTTCGAAGACTA
>QENJ01000238.1 GCA_013374505.1 Candidatus Methanophagaceae archaeon | reverse complement strand
CACGATGAAAATGTGGGGTTCGATGGATGAAAAATTAAAAAATCACTGACTTTTTCGATTGTGCCATTGCATGCCGTTTCCGACGGTAAAGTACTGAGACCAGAGGAGGCGCGTTTAATTTGGAGCCAAACGTTCGTTATCTTGTAACCATCGAGCGTGAAGAGGCAATAGCTGAGCAGAGCCTGTGGGATGTACTTAGCGAGTTCTCTGGGACGGTTGAAGGGCCAAGAGATTGGTCAGAAGAGCATGACCATTATTTATATGGCACACCCAAGCGTGGAAAGGGGCGCAGATAATACTATGAATCGTTTTTTTCTCGATACTGCTTATGTGCTGGCATTATTCAATCCACATGACCGCTATCACGAGCAAGCCAAATCACTATTCCCTTCGATGCGTGTCGCTCATGAGGTGTGGATAACAAAGCGATATTGGTTGAAATAGGCAATGCACTGGCTCGTTCAAATCGGCTACTGCCTTCATAAATAGCTGTTATGTCACACCTAAGGTCAACGTAGTTTCTGTCGATCGTACATTGATGCAACGTGCAATAGACTTTTACCGGGATCGAGAGGATAAAGAATGGGGATTGACCGATTGCATTTCATTTATTGTTATGGGAGACCAGGGTTTAACCGATGCTTTAACGGCAGACGAGCATTTTGAACAGGCAGGATTCCGAGCACTGTTACGTGAAAATGTGTAAGTTATGTTTCCCCTCCTAAAATATGCAGGGGATAATGAAGAACATCATCAAAAAATAGATTCTAATTATTTCATGGATGCGTAACGTTATGGAAACGGATTTAGGCAATAAAGCTATTGCCTTAATCGAGACGCCGATTTAACAACGATGGATAACTGGGAAGAATATCTCGATTGTTGAGTCCTGATATTATTTCGCTTACTATCCATAAGACATTTCTTATTCATAAACTTACCTCCTTTTCACTCCACTTGATGAACATTCCAAGGGTGTTATCACATCTCATTTTCCGGATAAATGCCTCATTCTGAGTTTCAAAGTGTTCCAGATCAAGTACCTTATCAAGCATAGACCCCTGTTTCCTATATTACTGCACCAATTGCTGTAATCTTCTCCTTGAGACACCATATATCGCTGCAACCAACTCTGTGCTTTCACCGTTGTTGATTACCTGCTCAACTGCCCATTCGATCTTTTTGTCTGTTCGCTTCACCATAAGTTGAGGTGAAGTTTCGTGACGAAATAATTTTTGGACTCTACAAAATGAGCAATGTGATAGAAAAAAACGCTCACGCGGAAACGCGAACCTATTTTCTCCGGCTTTAATAAAACCAAGAGTTTGTCTATTTAGTACTACAACCGAGAGGCTAAATCATGACCACAACACCCGAAGAAGTATATGTGCTAAAAATAGGCGGTAGCGTTTTAACCGAAAAAGGCGAGTTGAAGCAACCACGACCGGCAACGATACGGCGAATCGCCCAAGAAATTGCACGGGCAGCCCGAAAGAATCTGATACTTGTACACGGTGCCGGGTCGTTCGGGCATCCGCAGGCGAAAGTATACCTTACGACCCGAGAGCATAAAGACGCTTTAATCACGCACGAAGCGGTAAAAGAGCTGAACATGCTGGTGGTCTCTGCTTTGACAGATTGTAATCTGAAAGCGATACCGCTGCATCCGCTCAGTGGAGTAGTCTCAAAAGGCGGGGAAATAGTGTATAAACTAAACGACCAGATAGAATTGGCATTAAAACAGGGTATAATCCCTGTATTGCATGGTGATATTATCTTAGACGATAAAGACGGGTTTTGTATCGTGAGTGGCGATCAACTGGTAGTATATGCCGCTAAGGCATTCAAAGCGAGCCGGGTTGGCGTGGGCACGGATGTTGATGGTGTTTTGGACGATTCGGGGGCGGTGATACGAACTTTAACGCTACAGGATCTGGAGAAGCAGAATATAAAAGGGTCGGAACACGTGGACGTAACCGGAGGTATGAAAGAGAAAGTGGAGTTATTGGTACAGCTTGCTGCGCGCTATAAAATCCGGGCTGTTCTTTTTAACGCTACGAAAGACTCGAATGTCGTTAAATTTTTGCGGGGTGATGACGATTTGATCGGGACTCTGATAACCGGGTGACAGCAGGGGATAAGGGCAATAAAGATGTTTAGCCGCGTGTGCATTACAGGAGAAACAATTTTATTGCGGGTATCCTGTCTCTATAACTATTGCCGTTTGCATCTGTGAACTCTGTGCAGGTTATCCAACCGTTTGCTATTGGCAGCATGGGTGTGTGGTGTATCTGTGGATAAGAGCCTGTGCGGATGGTATAGTTGTAGGTTTCGTTGGCTACAAGCGTGAATGAGTCGTTAAAGGTTATGTTACGCCAATCAGTCTGGTAGCCTTGCCAGGTTGCTGTTGCGTTCAGAGTCGAGTTCCAGAATCTTGCGTATTCGGTGTGGCCGCTGGTGCCGGGGCAGGGGTAAGTGTAAAGCTTTTGCACATCTATATTTTGATTTGGCTTGATTGTGCCATTGTGCGTGCTTGCGATTGAAGGGTATGGGTTGATTGGTGCGTCCGTATCGAAGACCACAGTTACATTCGTAGTAGAGTACAGAAAACTATCAGTCCAAAAAGGACGCGGTGGTAAATGACCATACTCCACCCAGCCTTTCCACTCGCTATCAGTAATTCTATTAAAATTCTCTTCTTCAAACTCGTAATAGCTCATAACGAACCCTATACCCGCCAAAGTTAGTCCGTCTGGTTGTTCATAAACGATAATAAGGGGGTTAAACCTACCAACGCCTTCATGCAAAACCTTTTTCGTCACACTATTTGTACAAACATCGGCAACAAGTGTGGGTTCTTCTTCTTTTATGCCACCATTCCCTTCAGCGAAAAAATATAATAACCAGAGACCAAAGCCATGAATGTCGTCCTGTTCACCACCCCCCCAGTCTTTTCCTTTTGTCAATGTCTGATTATTAACTATCTTTTGAGCGTAGGTTTCAAACGTATCGAGTCGTTCTGCAAGCGTATTCAAATTGTTATGGTGCCCCTGTGAAAGCACACCCTCGCGGGACAATTCTATATCAATCTCCCTACATAGCGATGCCAATCTGTGATAAAACACAGGCACTGGCTCAACATATCCGTAGCCCATTGCAACAGGCGCAGGCACATTTGTCTGTTTTGCATACAATATATAATCGTGGCGAAGTTGAGTCCATGATGCAAGCGCAGTATTGAGTTTCTCATCTTGCCATGCCGTGTTTTGCATAAATAAAGGATAAGTCTGGTCGAAATCCACAAGAAGCGGCTCTAATGTATAGAGCCAGTTACAGTAAACATTACTCTGCCAGTCGTCAATGGTATAATTCTCAAATTCTTTCTTAAGCTTATCCATTTGCGATTCCAGTTCGGGATAAGTCTGTTTTTCTTCTTCTAATAACTGGGCTGCTCTGTTTGAACCAAGCATCGTAGCCATAACTTCCAGCCCTTTTGGCAGACGTGTGACATCAGAAATATAGGGATAAGTATCCTGTTGAAAGACATAACTATCTGGTACATATCTTTCTCCCATGAATTGTACGTATTTTGATGGTATTTGCCCGGGATACTCAAGCGGAACTGGTATAATCTGCGACTCAGGATATTCAGCTTTTTTGAACTCTTCTCGCAGTTGCTCAATATGGGCATCTTTTTCTAACATAGAAATCTTGAAATTTGTGCCAAAAACATTCTCTGTTGCTTTTTGTACCATTGCAGGTGTTATGCTGTCGGTTGTGCCAACAAGTAGTGTCGTGACGTTGTACACTTTTTCCCATAGTTGCATAGTGCCGGGTGACTCTCGCAACGTCTCAGAAATCATAACCGATTGTATTATCTCAATGTGAGAATCCTCTGGATACTTATAATCCTCAATCCTGAAGATACGCCTGCCCAGCCATTTCGTGCATCTGAAATACCTTTCAAGAGCCGGATCGCCTTCGTAATGCCCCCTTGGCTCATATTGCGTATAATCGTCACCCGGATAAAACTCGGTAACGTTATGACTCATTATTTTTTGCACGTACTCGGTAACGTTCTCCTCGGCGTAGTCGGGTACGGGATATGTCTCATTTAAAAGTTTACACGCAACTGTGAAAAAAACTACGTTCCGTCTCGCAGCCTCTTTTGCATATGTAAGATTTGTGGAAGAAATACTTTGATATTCATCCATACTTCTTCTCTGCATATCCTCCACCAGTACTTCTGTCAAACTGTACAGATGTTGCTTCTCTATATCCCTCAGCATGTCCTCATGCACAACATGAAAAAGATGTAGCATAGCATCAGAGGTTATAAAAACAGAGACATCATATTCATCAAATAGGCTCCAATAGCAATCAGAAATTTTACCATGTTCGTGGTCTTTCAGAACTACAAACCCATTCTCGAAAAGCTTTTCTTTTGCTGCGGTATCTAAAGGATAGACTTCCGCTATTGCGTCCATATTTACAGGATAGCGCAATTTAGTATTAGAAAAAGCAGAACAATCCGATGCGTTAATTGTTGGTGCAGCAATCGCAATACAAGGTGCTATACAACAGGTAAATATCAGCAATGTCATTGAAATTGCCAATATCTCTATATCATTTTTATCGCCCATATTTCGCCCTCCTTTTGTTTTTGGGATTTCTTCCCATTTTATCACAAATCTTTTCTTAAAATAAAAGCTTTAACTGAATAACTTTATTGCGGGTATCCAGTCTCTATAACTATTGCCGTTTGCATCTGTGAATTCTGTACAGGTTAATGTTCCGTATTCTGTTGTAGAGGTTTGATTGTGTATTATCTGCGGATAGGAGCCTGTGCGGATGGTGTAGTTATAGGTTTCGTTTGCTACAAGCGTGAATGTGTCGTTAAAGGTTATGTTACGCCAATCGGTCTGGTAGCCTTGCCAGGTTGCTGTTACGTTCAGAGTCGAGTTCCATATTCTTACGTATTCGGTATGGCCACCTGTTCCGGGGCAGGGATATGTGTAAATCTTTTGCACGGTGATTGTGTGTGAAGGTGAGATTGTACCGTTGTGCGTGCCTGAGATGCTTGGGTATAGGTACAGGGACCGGTGTCACAAATGTTTTCTATCGGTGCAAAATACATTTCACAGGGCGCCATCAGCGGATAAAAGTCATTATTTAAATCTAGGTATGACATATTCATATCCATCTATCTCATAGCACGTTGTGGGTGATACCGCAGTTGTTGTTGCTGACATTGTTGCCTGAAATGGTGTTGTGGCTTAATCCAAAAACTGAGATTGCTGCTGGTAGTCGATCGCGAATTATAGCATCTACGACCCGTCACAGATTTTATGATTTGGATCAGACGGCAGGAAAGCACCTATAAAGACTGAATAGTCAATATACTTGGCTATTCGCTGTTTTGTATGGGTAACTCAATATCCCTACCATCCGCTAGCAGATTACATGAGGCGCATGTTGAATGTCGAGCGTCCGTAGTTATCAAAATCCACAAGAGTTCATAACCAAGAAATATCTTCGATAGGATAATCCCGAGTTTAGATTTTAACACAATGTAACCGCATAAACCTTTTAGTCATAGTATATCGGTCGCTTGCAGTAAATTGGAGCGACCGATATACCTTTATGAACCTAACTACCTGCACACATGCCGTCGAATTAACTCACTGCCCGGCAGGATAAGTCCTATTTCTCTCGAAATTATCCGCTTGAAATTTTCTTCCTCTTCGTTCCAGAAAACATCAATGCGGCTACCGGACTTATCCTGCCTCTCTTTGCTACATCTGAGTGCTCCCTCAACCCTTTATGAACATCCTAGCAGTTGGTATAGCGTTTATAGATGTTTGCAAAGATGAACTCATTTTAGTCCTTCGTTTATGTCAAGTGTAACCGCCTAAGAAGCGGTCTCACAATTACCTCACCAACATTTTCAATCCTTCCTTTTAGATTTAAGGCTATATAAATCCACCTTTTTCTTTTGATTTTGGATTATTTGGCAGCCACTTAACCACATCTACCCACATGAAATAGCGAAGACCCATATACTTCATCCTTAACGCTTCCTTTCCTTCAGAAAATCAGCCACCGTAAGCGAAACCCCTTTCTTCTTTAAAACCGCCATTGTTTCTTTCGCAAGTTCCTCTAAGGTATCTAAAATTTGTTCATCCTTTTCTACCATACCGGTTCTTCTCATTTTGTACTTTGTTGTGTATACTATTTCTTTGCTAAACTTTTTTTTTTTCTAAAGAACGTTTTTTTAGCAAAACCGGTAAACCCAATAAAGAGGAATACAAAAATGCACACAAAAGGCCACGGAAAAGCAAGCGGTGCAGGCACAATAATAAATGCAATCGCGACCTACAAAGGCGCGGCATTTGGCATCGAGCTATGGACGCACGCCGAAGTAGAACTCGGTAACGATTTCCGCGGTATCACAGGCGAAATCGAACTGAACGGCGACACGAGCAGCGATACAAGCTTGATAGAACGCTGCGTGGAGTTAGTACTGAACCGGTTCGATTTGCCTTTACGAGCCCACGTAAAGACACGAAGCGAGATCCCGTTAGGCAGCGGATTGAAAAGCAGCAGTGCCGCCGCAAATGCTGTTGTAGTCGCTACTTTAGCGGCAATAGACGAAGAACTGAACGCTCTTGACGCAATACGAATAGGTGTAGAAGCCGCACTGGATACCGGTGTGTCCATAACCGGCGCCTTTGACGATGCTTGTGCGTCTTTGCTCGGTGGTATCGTGATAACAGACAACAAAAAGCGTGAGTTGATAAAGCGTGTGGAAAAGGATTCTGAAGTTAGTATCTTCGTGCCGCACAAGAAAGCGTTTAGTGCTGATACCGACGTGAAACGTTCGAGGCTGATTGCACCGTGGGTAAACCTCGCGTACGATTTGGCATTACAGGGGCGGTTTGAAGAGGCGATGACGTTGAACGGTTTTTTGTATTGTGCTGCGTTGGGTTTTGACCCCGCACCGATGCTGAAAGCGTTGGAATGCGGTGTGAAAGGCGTGAGTCTATCAGGAACAGGGCCCTCTTTTGTCGCTTTTGTGGACACAGAAAAAGCGGTGAGAGTACGTGAGGTCTGGAACGAGCAGGGGATTGAAGGTACTGTCATAAAGACGCGGATAAACAATCAGTCTCTGGTTTGATAAGCATGATTATAAAATTATCAGGGTTGAATTCATGGATTTCTAAAGTATTTAAACGGTGGTAGTATTGAATTAGATAGTGAGGAAATGTTAGAACTACTAATCGCCTTCGGGCTTCTATTAGTGTCAAAAATCTCGATTGGTGATATTATTAGTTTAACCAGTCTTGCTAAAGGATTGGTTGGAAGGATTGGCGAAAAAGACGCTTCAAAGATTCTAAAAAAGGCATTAAACGAAAACATTAAGCAATCAGAAGACACCGAAGCCAAAGAGATTTTGAAAACTTTGAAGAAGAATGACGAAAATCTTCGTGAGTTGCAAAAATTAGACGTTAGTGAAGAATCCAGGAAATCTTTTGTCTCTCAATATTTCAATGGAAGGGAAGACGTTTTTGACGATTTAGCAAAGAACTACTACGTGTTGTTCTGCAAAGAAGCCACCAAGAAAGATGGAACGTTTAAAGAGTTCGTGGTTATCGAACTTGATAAATTAGTAAGTCAAGGAATCATCACAAATGAAGCGCTAACAAAAGTTGAAAACTATTTAGAGGGGATAAAAACAGGAATAGCCGAAATAAAAGAAGATACAGCCGAGATAAAAGAAGGATTGTCACGAATTGAAGAAAAACTTTCCAAACCGGAGTTCTTTACATGCCAGATCGGGGAACAAAGAGAGTATATAGAGAAAATCAAAACTTCATGGCTAAAAAGGTTCTCAGTGCCCTTTGAAAAGGCTTTGAAGTCACAAAATAAACGAGAATACCGCGAAGCAACAGAAATAATCTCAGAAATATTAAAAGACATAGAAAATGAAAGAATCGCCCATAGAGACGATGGGAATTTTATTATTGAACGTGAAATAAACGCGATTGAAACGCTTTGTTTTTTTAATTTAGGCTTAAATTCGCAATATTTAGAAAAATATCTTAACGCAGTAGAATTTTATACAAAGACCATCTCCTTCACAGAAAGATTGAGATTCAAAAGCGATTTTATTGCTGGAATTTACAACAATCGTGGTGCCGCGTACTATGAATTAAACAAGCATGAGAAGGCAATAGAAGATTACAACAAGGCAATCGAGTTGAGTCCTGAGTATGCAACCGCTTACAACAATCGTGGTAGCGCTTACGCAAAATCAAACAAGCATGAGAAGGCAATAGAAGATTACAACAAGGCAATCGAGTTGAATCCTGAGTATGCAACCGCTTACAACAATCGTGGTAACGCTTACGCAAAATCAAACAAGCATGAGAAGGCAATAGAAGATTACAACAAGGCAATCGAGTTGAATCCTGTGTATGCAACCGCTTACAACAATCGTGGTAACGCTTACGTAGATTTAAACAAGCATGAGGAGGCAATAGAAGATTACAACAAGGCAATCGAGTTGAATCCTGAGTATGCAACCGCTTACTACAATCGTGGTAACGCTTACTATGAATTAAACAAGCATGAGAAGGCAATAGAAGATTACAACAAGGCAATCGAGTTGAGTCCTGAGTATGCAACCGCTTACAGCAATCGTGGTGCCGCTTACTATGAATTAAACAAGCATGAGGGGGCAATAGAAGATTACAACAAGGCAATCGAGTTGAATCCTGATGGGGCTGGTGCTTATACAAACAGAGGCATAGCATGTTTAAATATCGGCATATACAAAGACTCAACACGAGATTTGAAAAAAGCAGGGATTTCATTCTATTCTTCTGGAAGAATTGAAGACTCAGTTAAGGCTAATTCGATTTGTTTCAAACTGCAAGATAAAATTGAGAATGACGATGTAGTTTACTGCGGTCTTACCCTTTTTCTTATAACCTTA
>QENJ01000097.1 GCA_013374505.1 Candidatus Methanophagaceae archaeon | reverse complement strand
GAATTGGTTATAAGTATCGCTGGACTGTATCACATGTTAAATGGCTGGTCAGGTCCTGAAAGTCCTTTTAACCTCTCGGATATTCGATTGTACATCCCTGCTTGAATATTCGAAGGAGGTTTCTACTGTTGGAATTATATCATCACAACTTGGAATGGTGTTCAAAACTCTTTGAGCGACTTGAATGCCGGGATTACGCCAGATTCGACTGGCGATTGGGTGCGAGTGGCAATCCCAAACTATTGGAAGTTAATCCCAATTCCGGCTGGTGCTGGGATGGGCATCTTGCAAAGATGGCTGCCATCACTGGAATGTCATACAAGGAGATGCTGGACGCCATCCTGAAAACCGCTGAAGCACGCATGCACATGCATAATGATGAATGGGTAGGGCATAAACAAAGTGTCTGAAGGGAGGGAATAGAACGCTTCTGTTTTATAGTGGAATAGACAAAAGCGTGTGGCCCGGATTGTGGAGCGTGGTGTTACACGGGTAAGCGAGCCAAATGTGAGTATGGTGTTGAAGTCCGCTATCGTGAACAGACTAAATGGTAAACAACTGTCGAAATGGAGTGGAATGAGTCCTGCGTGCTTGGAAAATATTGTTTTGTTTGTTCCCGCTTGATTGGCGATTTATGTGATGGGTGAAAAAAAGTTCCCATTGTGAGAATTTCCCCACTATAAAGGTTTTAAGTTTACGGAAATGTGGCACGTACGTTTATTCGAGAAAATCACCGCACCAGCAATAACCGGACATCCATCACATTGGTATTCGTGGGTCCTGTTTTAATAAGGTCATCCAGCTTCTCAAAGAAGTGATAAGAGTCATTATTCCATAGGTATTCCATCGCTTGCATTCCGAGTTTCTCTGCACGTTGTATTGTAAGCCCATCAGCAAGAGCACCTGCTGCATCGGTGGGTCCATCTGTGCCGTCGGTTCCACAACTGAGTATTACCGTGTCACTCATTCCTGCAATTTCTGTTGCACTAGCCAAAACAAATTCCTGGTTCCTTCCACCAAGACCTTTACCCTTTATTGTTACTGTGGTTTCACCTCCCGATATGATACAGGCAGGTTTTGAGATTGGATTTCCAGATGCACGAATCTCCTTTGCAATTGCAGTATGAACCTGTGCCACCACTTTTGTCTCTCCTTCGATTGCCGATGAGAGTATCAAGGCATTATAGCCCAGCTCTTTGGCTTTTTGTTCCGCAGCTTTCAGTGCCATGATGTTGCTGGCAAGGATTACATGGAAGGTCTTCTCAAAAATCGGATCTCCTGCTTCAGGGGTTTCTTCTATTTCTCCGTTCACACCTTTTTTAATCAGATTCATAACAGATTCGGGTAGTTTCAAATTATATTTCTCAATTATACTCATGCAGTCTCCGAAAGTGGATTCACCGGGAACTGTTGGTCCTGATGCAATAACATCCTTTCGGTCTCCGACTACGTCGGATAAAAGAAGTGAAATCGAAGTTGCCGGATATGCGACTCTTGCCAATTGCCCTCCTTTAACTTTGGATATGTGCTTTCTTAAGGCATTCATCTCATATATGCTTGCACCGCTATCCAGAAGCATCTTTGTTACTCTTTGCTTCTCCACCAAACTGATTCCATCTTTTGGCAGAGGCAGTAACGCAGACCCACCCCCGGAAAGAACAAATATAACCAGGTCATTGCCTCGCAATCCGTGAAGCAAAGCCAAAATTTCTTCTGTTCCTTCAACACCTGCTTCATCGGGAATTGGATGTCCCGCCTCATTAATTTTGATGTATTTTAAATCCTTTGTATGTCCATACTTCACATTTATAATGCCACCACTTATTCTGTTTTGGAGTATATCTTCCAGGGCATAACTCATGGAAGCAGCGGCTTTCCCGCATCCTATCACGTAAATGCAAGAGTAATTGGAGAGGTCATAACTTCGCTTCCCGACTTGCAAAACATCACCGTCCAAACTGAGATGCTTTTTGACTGCAATAATGGGATCTACTGCCTTAAGCGATGCAGTAAATATTTCCATCGCATCCTTTCTCATCTCTCTCATTCTTCTCACTTTATCTCGCTCCCCCACCCCTCCACCGAATCCCCCACATCATCCTATGCCGCCAAATTCTGTTCCTGTTGTTGGCGGGGTTGTCATTCTAAATTAAATGCATGCCCGAAATATTTTAGATAATCTGTATCTTCAAAGTAACTATCTCAAAAGGTTTCAGTGTCAACTCTATTCTTTCACCCTCTTTTTTCACCTCTTTATTCACTCCTTCGTCCTCGTCCTCCAGCATGTTCACCGCCTTGACCATCTTTGGCTCCCTGAAAAGTGTTATTTCAGCATCTGTTTCTTCTCCTTTCGTCTCATAAAATCTCAGAATCACATCATCCCCATCCTCTGCTTTTTTCAGTGCCGATAAAACAACATTTTCAGGTTCTATTTTCAAAAAAGACCATTTTAAAGGCGTTTTTATACCTTTCGGTAATTGCATTGCATCCAAATCGGTATTGAATTCAAGAGCATGTTTATAAGAGGAGGCTTCTCTCCAATCTCCTTCATGAGGATATAGGGCATATCTAAACACGTATTTTTCTAACTCCTGTGCACTCGGAACCGGTATTGCAGGACCTGTATTGCCATCCGAGGAGAGCATTAAAACACTCCTGAGCAAGGTTAAATAGACGTCTCCCCCTCTTACCTCGTTCCCCGGAATTCCCTTGTGCATCACGGTCATGCCCTTCTTTCCGTCAGAATAATCGAGCCACCTTAACGAGGGGAATACACCGCAGGGATCCTCAACCCACTCCTCTTCTGGTTTATAGTTGTATTGGTCTGTTGGACGGGAAACAACACCAAATTGACTCCCGCAGTCATACGTTGGAGCTCGTATATCCGTCGAGAACCGGACCCTGAGCCGGGATCTCGGGTGCTTGTCCTCTATGTACGTGATGAAATCTATTCGTGGAATATCCTTGTACACGATTATTTCCTTTGTGCATTCCAGGAATTTATGTCGCCACAGAAGTGGCTCCATCTCCTCCAGCAATCGGTACGGCCAGAGTAGAGAATAATAATTAGTCTCTACATTGATTACTCGTCTTAAAGAGCTTTTATTTGTATTCATCTCGAAGTTCTCCACCTTGAACGAGCCATACATCACTCCCTCTCCCGTTTCCGTCTTTAATGGAATATTCAAGTGTTGTCTGTGGTAGTAGAGGTCGCCGGTTTCTTCCTCCAGCACAAGTTCATTTGCAGTGCAAAGCTTCTTCTTATCCTGAGTTACATCAACCAATCCTGTGGCTGGGTCCACCTCAACCCCAAAGAACCCGTTTTCTATCGTATTTCCTCGTACAATGAGATAATTCGGGTCATAACGATACCGTTTTGGCTCACGTTCAAGTATTTTATACACCTTATATCCCATTGGAGGAACTGTAGGAACAAATCCTATCCTTGCAGATTTCAACGAGTCATCTTCATATCTCGCAAATTTTAATGATTCCACCTCTATTTCCTCTTCTCCACTCATTAATCCTTTAATCGCTATCACTTGCCCTTTCTCAAAATTCAAATCTATTTCCACCCAGTTCTTCACTTCCCACGAGAGCGAGTTGAATACAATGACATCACCCTCAAACCAACCGTTCGCTGATTCTTTCTCTACAATCATAGCGTACATACGCGGGGCGAGCGTAGGCGTCTTCCTGAAAGAGTCCAGGTAGTGTCTCACCTCCTCGTAACCCTCATCCATCCCTGTTCCCGGAATCACATCATGAAATGCGATGTATAAAATTTTCCGCCAATCATCACGCAACTCATCAGATGGATGATAGCCAGTGAGGAGAAAGGTTATGGTCCCCCATCGCTCACAGCACAACAACCAATTCTCGTAATCAGAAAGCCCCTGTTTTATCCACATCCTGCTCGTACAGCAATTTGGAAAGACCGCCGAATACTTCCCTGAATACATCTCACCCTTCCTGACTTCTAGCTCACGGTTCTTGTCTGCTATTTCCTCCTCGAGTGCTTCAAAGAATTCGCGTGGTGTTGTAATCTTCATCCTTGCTACTTCCCCGTTATTCTCATTCCACGCCTGCACGACTTCGGGTGTTTTCAACTGTGGCATTGTACTTCCGCTCCCGGAAGGCATCAAAATGTGCGAGGTAGCGGCAACTTCTTTGAGCACCTCATAACTTTCTTTCAACTTTTTCAGGTCCAGTCCCGCACGGTATCCTAACGGCATCCAGTGAGCTAAAATCTTCGTTCCATCTAAACCCTCCCAGAGGAATTCTGAAGGTTTTCTCTTTGACGCACCTCTTCTGAAGGCAACATATTTGTAGCCGGATTTTTTGTATATCTGCGGTAATTGGGCATTCAAACCGAAACTGTCCGCTTGCCACATCACCGGGACATCCACACCGAACTTCTCCTTTGCATACCTCTTACCGACCATGATTTCTCTTATCAGTGTTTCTCCTTTCGGAAGCATCGTATCTGCCATCAGGTATTCACCATCAGCAATTTCTATCTTGCCCTCCCTTATGTACTTCGCAATCTTTGAGAACAGGTCTGGATACCGCTTTTCCATCTCCTCCAGCAGAAAGGTCTGCTCTATCAGGAACCTGTAATCCACCTTTTCAAGGAGATCAGCCACATTCTTTAGAATAAACATCATATTGATGTGAAAATAGTCCTCCTTCGTAAACGCCCATATGGCATCATAATGCATGTGCGGCACAAGATAAATCGTATCTTTTTCTTCCGCTTTCTCGTTCGTCATCTTTCACTTCCTAATCTCCTTCGATTAATGGTTATAAAAACTTTTTAGAAAGTGCCGTGTCGCATATCTCTCTTTATTTTAGAAAAGAGGGGACAAAAGTTTAGAGATATTTAAATAAATGGCTATAGTATAAGGAAAGAAAAGCATGAGGTGAGAGACATGGTAGAAGAACTATCAGGCAACATGAAAAAGGTGTATGATGTGATGGTAAAAATAGGTGCAACAGGCGAGGGAAAGGCAAATGGAATGGAAGACATTGTAAGGGGAGCGAAAATCCCGAAGGGTGCGGTGGCGAACAGTATAAACGAGCTGATGAGGAAGAAGGTTGTGGAGAGGAAGAAAAGACCGCAAAATACTGCATAATTAAAAAATGATGGATTTATAATTCCACCTTCATATCTTTTTTGAACACCACAGTTCGATACGGGAACGGAATCTCAACGCCCTCTCTATCAAATCTCTTCTTCACCGATTCTCGTATTTCTGCTCCTGTCCCCCACGCCGTGGGCCTGTCCGATACCCAAAAAGTTGCTCTTAGCTTAACAGCAAAATCGCCGAGCTCCGTAACCCGCACCTTCGCTTCTTTATCTTCCTCGTGCATCACATCCGGATGTTTGTCTATTTCATCAAGGATTATTGACCGGGCAATGTCTATATCAGAATCGTAACTAATCCCAAACTCTACCTTCCATAGCACCGTAAGGTCCTCTATCGTCCAGTTTACTATGGTGTCCTCACTTATACGTGAGTTAGGGATAATCTGCATCTTGTTCTGCCATGTTCTTATCACGGTATGCCGGAGTGTTATATTTTCTATGGTCCCATATTCATCTTCCATTTCTACAACATCACCAACACGAAACGGGCGATAAATAGCAATCGAAATGCCACCAAATACGTTAGAAAGTACTTTCTGTGCTGCAAAACCTATAACGATAGCCGCGATGCCTGCACCGGCTGCCATGCCGAGCATTAAGTCAGGAAGACCGGGGATGAGAGTAATCACGACTGCAATGCCAATTATGTAAATCGTGATGGTTAGTATCCTTCTTACAACGGTATAAGTAGTTTCATCAATTTTGAGCTTATCGCTTGCGAATTTGAAGTACGTTACCAGAGCGCGGTTTATGACATGAGCAACTATAACCGTGCCTATAATCGCAATTGAAATCTTAAAAAGAGTAATGAGGGTATTCACTGTTTCTGTTGGTATATTCATTAGATTTAGTTGGAGCATACTAACATTACTTTACTCAATATAAATATAATAACTGTATAGCCAAAATAGTGCGATAACCTTTTAAAGCGGGATAACATATACTTAAATGGAGGAGAAAAAGAATAAGGTGTTGTCGCTCCTAACGGCAAAGATTATACTACTGTTTGTGTTATTACTTCTGTCCGGGTTCTTCTCAGGCTCCGAGACCGCTTTGGTGGGTATTGGGAAGATAAAAGCGCGGGCGTTGGTGAAACGAGGCGTAAAAGGTGCTGAGATCATTGATGAGATGGCACGCAAGCCGGAGACTATGCTTACTGCCGTGCTCATCGGTAATAATCTAGTGAATATCACGGCATCAATAATAGCAGCCTCTATAGCCATAGAGCTCTTTGACAGTTACGGCGAGGCAATTGCCATCGGAGTAATGACCCTCTTAATCCTCACGTTTGCAGAAATCATGCCCAAGACCATTGCAGTTCATCATGCCGAAGGGGTTTCCATTCTGGTTTCCAAACCTATGAGGATTATAGCTTTCGTGTTTCGGCCGTTTATAAAAGCGTTTTCTTTGATTACTTCCGCTTTTGTATGGCTTTTGGGTATTAAATTGCATCGGGGACAGGGAATGACAGAAGAGGAAGTGGAGTCGATGCTGGACATAGGCGAGGAAGATGGTGCGATAGAAGAGGACGAGAGGGAGATGATGATGGGCGTGCTAAAGCTGGACGAAATCGTGCTGAAGAGTGTGATGAAGCCAAAAGAAGAGATGGTCTGTCTGGAAGTAACACAAACGGTAAACTCCGCAGTGGACTTAATAAAGCGAAGTGGCTACTCACGGATTCCTGTCTTTGAAGAGACAAAAGATAATATAGTTGGCATATTATATGCGAAGGATTTGCTAATCAAGATGAATGAAGGCGTGGATTCGCTAAAAGAAATCATGAAGACACCTTATTTTGTGCCCGTGACGAAACGAGTAGATGACCTCCTTGAGGAGTTCCAACGTGGCAGGTTTCATATCGCTATTGTCATGGACGAAGAGCGCAAAACAAAGGGGTTAGTTAGTTTAGAGGACCTCCTGGAGGTAATAGTAGGTAGCATCTATGACGAATATGATGTAACAAAAATGCGAGGATTAAGCACAAGAGACTGAACGGTCTCTCTCTGATTTGCGATTTGATTGTACATCGAAACGCTGAAAAACTCTTAAGCACAAAACAAATAATGGGTGAGGGGGTGGGGAGAAAGTTAAAATCTAGGACTATCAACTTTTGCTTTCGCAGCCCACCTTACCTTTCTTCTTTTCCGCCTCAGTTTCACCATGTTCCTTTCACACTTGGAACTGCAGAAATACAAAACAGTTCCGTCACGCTTCACGAACATCATTCCAGTTCCTGGCTCTATTGGTAAATCACAAAAAGAGCATCTCTTCTCCATCTTTTCTCCCGCCTATCTCTAAAATAAATTATCTCCTCAATAATTTCCGTACTTCCCTATCGGTCTCTAACAGCACAATAACATCGCCTGTCTTTACCGCACCTCGGCAATTCCGGGTTACGATTCGCCCTTTATTCGTGCCTTCCAGTACTCTGCACTTTATCTGTGTTGATTCGCCATGCATCCCCGTCCTACCTACTATTTCTATTACCTCCGTGGGTGTCCCTCTATCATCGATCATTACATTTGCACTCCGTTATTTACGCCTTTATCTTTTCCAATTCCCCAATAATCGCATCAATCGCCTCTTCTGCCTTCCCTGGGTTGACGATGGCCGCGGTGCCGCAACCTTTCTTTATACCACAAGCAGCACCTAAATCTTTCTGGTTCTTAACATACAGGTATGGTATGCTTTTCTCTTCACACAAGGGTGCTATGTGCATCACTATCTCCTCTGGAGTAACATCCTCCCCGACAAGCACCAGCTTTGCCATCCCTCTTTCTATAATCTTTGTTGCCTCGTTTGTCCCCTTCTTTATGCTGCCCGTAGTTCGCGCCAAATCCAACGCCTCTAACGACTTGCTTTGCAATTCCTCTGGCACTTCAAACTTAATATACGCTTTTTTTTCTTCCTTAGTCATCTTTCATTCCCTTACAGTGTCATCTGCGCTTTCACTTTTATATTACTAACTAATGCTTTAAGCTTATAATCCTCAAACAAGACTGGTTGCACATAACCCTCAGGCACACTTAGCGCTATCTCTTTTGTACGTCCGTATCGCCCTTTGCTTACTATCACGGCGTTTACCAACCCTAAGATGTCTAATTCTGCGACTAAATCGCTAACGCGGCGTTGTGTTAACGGTTCCATGCCCACATGGTTACACGATCGCCGATACATGTTATAGACTTCGCCACTGGAGAATCGCTTCTTGTTTCTTTCCTTGCGTAGTAGAAGCACACTACTCAACACGATTTTTGATTGTACCGGTAGCGTCTTTATTACTTCCACAATGCTGTTAGCTTCTAATCGGTCACTTGCTTGTCTCACGTGATCCTCTGTTACCATCCTGGATTTCGTGCGATCTGCTATTTCGCCTGATACTCTCAGCAGGTCGAGAGCACGTCGCGCATCTCCATGCTCCTGTGCCGCGAAAGCAGCGCATAGCGGTATCACACCATCAGCAAGCCTGGAAAAATGGAATGCCATCCTCGCCCTTTCAGTCAAAATATCCTGCAACTGGTCGGCATTGTACGGTGGGAATATTATCTCTTCTTCGCCCAAGGACGACTTTACCCTCTGGTCCAATAACGCCGTAAATGTCAGGTCATTTGAAATACCGATTATGCTTACTCTAGCATTATTTAGCTCGCTGTTTATCCTTGAGAGATTATACAACGCGCTGTCACCTTTGACCGCTAAGCGATCTACCTCGTCTAATACCACGATTACACATCTATCATCGGTATCGATCCCCGCCTTAAATTCTGAATATACCATATCTGTGGGCCAGCCGATCATTGGAACATTTTGATTGAATACCCGTGCAAGATATGCAAAAACACGATATTGCGTATCAAAAACCTCGCTGTTGATATA
>QENJ01000237.1 GCA_013374505.1 Candidatus Methanophagaceae archaeon | reverse complement strand
GAAGCTTTATATATGGACTCGGTCATGTGTACCCTCGTGAGATTAATAATGAAAAGGGCAAAAAGCGGATTGGGGAATTAGATAGTACTTGCAGTGTTGGCGGTTTTTATTTTTTGCGCTGTTACTGCGGTTGTTAGTGCGGCACCGACTTGCAACTTAACTAAAATCGAGCCGAGCAACTTAGAAGCGAACTCCACGGGCACGTTTATCGCGGTTATCAACTGCTCTGATACAAACGGAGAAATAAACACCTCGCGGTTCTTGATGACAAAGACCGTTGAAGGGTTCACCCAGACAGGGCTGCCTAATTTCTGGAGTATACGACCGCCGGTGAATGATATAGCAGAGAGTAATGCTACTATTCCGATCCCACAAATATTGCGGGCTTATAACCGAGGCGTAGGCGGCTGGTACGACTTTTATGGTTTATTCCGTGGTAACTTCAGCTACGGCGTGCATGATAATACCAGCTTGCATGTTACTATGACCAGTGGAACTGGCTGGGCGGGCACAATCGAAAAAACCAGTGATTTATCAACGCGGAGATCGCAGAGGGCGCAGAGTTTAAGTGTGTTCCAAACTCCGCTTGGTTCTTCTAATGTCTCTGCCTTCTCTGCGTGCTCTGCGGTAAAGTTAGGGGGTATAGTGATTTCACTGGAAAAATCGATTGTGCCGCTGGGCGGAATTGAATTACACTTGGAAAGTAGAACCAACGGCATTCCAGAACTCTATTTTTCTGAACCGGAAACTACTGGAAACCGAAAAGAAGAACGAATATGACATTTATAAGAACAACCCGTTGTTGGTCAAGTTCTGGGATATTGAGCGCATGCGAGGTACTGACAATTATACTGTTTGTACGTTTAACAATATAAACTATTCCAGGAGTCCGACAGAAGATTTAAAAGCATATTATTGCAGCAGCTCGTATAGAACGGTCTCGGAAGAGCTGCCCAATTACGGCGCTTCTGATGCCACTGCGAACATGACCGGGAATGTGCTTCTGATGCACCTGGACGAAACATCTGGAACAGTAGTGGAGGATCACAGCGGAGCAGGGAATAACGGCACTAATCAGGGTGCAACACGCGGTGTGACCGGTAAATTTGACACGGCTTTTAGTTTTGATGGCAGCGGGAATTATGTCAGCACTGCTAATGCAGCCTCATTGAATATGCATAATTCGGGTTATACTATCGAGGTCTGGGCTAAGGTTGATGACTCTGTTTCTTGTCCTTTTAGTACAGAAAGATTGCTTGTTGAATACGGTAATAGATGGCACCCCGGAACCTATCAACTCACGTCTATGAATGACGGCAACTTCAAGACGAACTTCTATGGTCGATGGCCGCCTTCTCAAGGTGCTATATGTACTGTTGACTGGACCGATGGAGAATGGCATCATCTTGTTGGCCTTCTCAATACCACATCTGGAAATATGGAGACATACTACGATGGAGAGTTCTGTGCTGATCAGAGAGCGATTAATACGCCGGGTAATCATAATAAACCGTTATACATTGGTTCTCGTGGTGACACAAAAATGTTTTTCAACTGCGAATTGGATGAAGTAGCAATCTACAACCGATCTTTAAGTGCCGCAGAAATCAAAGCCAATTACAAACGCGGAGTTCTGAAAGCCTCAAGGGATACAGATAATTGCGTACTTCTTACTACGTTTAACACGACTGATTTAGATACGATTTATTACACATAAAGAAACAGCAGTTATTCTAAGTCCTGTTTTAGTACAAATATCAGCGAATTCGGGGGGATTGATGCCACTGATACGTTCTTTATTGAATACGAGAGCGAAACAACCACGGGGAACCACTACGTGGTAAGGTATGCAAACGGCAGTTCCGGGACAAATGTAAGTTTTAACGAAAGTAAAGTTGTCTGGTCTTCGGCAAATGACGTGGTGAATTGGACACAGGCGCAATTCACACCCGACCTCTGGTTCTCCACGATAAAAGAAGGCGACCAATTCCAGTTGGGCGTTTATGTGGAGAACCTTACTGGCACCAATTACACTATTTTCTCGTTTTACACTGATGACATCGGACCTGTGAATCATAATATTTCCAAACCGAGCATACGATTTTATCAAAGTGCCAGCGGTGAAAATGATTATGACAAGAACGGAACATATGCCGGAAACATGACTGTCCGTGTAGAAATGGCAAAAGATCCGAATGGCAAATGTACAGTAACGCATAACCTGACGTTACGACACCCGGACGGTAGCTGGTATTACACGATCAACGGTAGCTTCAAGAGTCCGGACGATAGCGATGTGGATATTGTGTTTGACACGCGAAACGTACTGAATGGACGTTATCGCATGGAAGTAACAGCCGTGGCGGACGATAATTCCAACGATGTTACATCATTCCTTATGCCTAACAATTTCACTACTGACAACCCGACATACGTGAACGGAACCCACTGGTGGCGTTGAGGTGCGACAGCCAATGCGAGTTCGACACCGATAACGGCTGCGGTTGAGAATGCCACGACTGGCAAGACGATTTACGTTTATAATGGCAGTTACGAGAACGAGTGCGTGAATGTGAACAAGAGTCAGCTTACGTTGCAAGGCGCGAGTGTAGCGGGTGTGAATGTGGCTGCTGTGGCATCGGGCGAGCATGTATTCAATGTGAGTGCGGATTACGTGAATATATCGTGGTTTAATGTTTCCGGTGCTACAGGCAGTGGCAAGGCCGGGTTTTATCTGAACGGTGTGGAGCATTGCGATATTTCTGGTAACAACGTTTCGGGGAACTACTACGGTATATATATGAACTCGGCGGGTAATAATACTGTCATTGGGAACACTGCGGAGTCGAACACCGAATATGGTATATATCTAAACAACTCTGCGAGTTTTAATACGTTGAGGGGGAATATTGTGGCGCGGAACAAAGATGGTATCCATCTTGACTACGCAGGCAGCAACAATATCTCCTGCAACTGGTTGTACTACAATAATCGGACGGGATTCAACTTGACTGGTGGTAGCATGGATAACAATATCAGTCATAACAATATCGTGGAGAACGGCTACCACAACCTCACCGGTGGCTGGGAGTGGCAGTTCTATAATAATCAGACTGATCCGGTAACGGCAACGCACAACTGGTGGGGTACAAGCAACAACGACACAATAAATGCGAGTATTTACGATTGGCATATAGATAACACTACGGGGAATGTAACGATCTTCCCGCGGTTGGACAAACCAGATCCGTGCGCACCGATACCTGAACTGCCGGCTGTGATACTGGTGGTGTGGGATTGATGGTGCTTGCAGGGTACGTCAGGATAAGACGGAGGCGGAGATAGGAGGGAATAGACGAAATTGGATTAGTAGCGGAGGAGTAAAAAAAACAGATAGGAGGTGAAACGGCAAAGAATGATATTAGAAAAGACGAAAAAAAAACGGCTTTGATCGTTTTAGCAGCAACTTTGTTTGTATCGGTATTTTCGGTCAACGCAGTTGCAGCCTAAAATCTACTTGAAAACCCCGGTGCAGAAACCGGTGATTTGTCCGGCTGGACGATTATAGCAGAAGATCCCGAGATCGGAGAAACATGGGGCGTTCGTGATAGCGGATATGCCGGTAATCACTCGTTTTCAACTTCTTACAGGTGGTGCAAACGCAGCCAGGAAATTGACCTGTTAGCTAAAGGTTATACAGAAGCGCAACTGGATGCGGTACCAACAATAAATGTCGAAGAATGGTTCGCGGGTTACGGCTCGGAATGGGATAAGCCAGATCATCATAGGGACTATTGCTACTTAAATGTGGAGTTTCGGGATAGATACCACAATGCTATCGCTTCTTATGATTCCGGTGTGTTTCAAACTAGCCCGGGCAGTGGTTGGTTTGGGCCATGGGGACAGAGATCCCATATCTTTTCGGGTTACGGGTATGGTTTGAGGTATATTTACTTTGAAGATGGTGGTAAAGATAGGGAATATTGGGCTGGCCAGTATGGGCCCGCGTTGGATGCTGCATCTGTTACCTTGACTGTTCAAGTACCAGAATACAATGTATTCGGACTGTTAGCGTTGATAGGCATTTTAGCAGTCATTTTATCGGGCACACTCTGGAAGAGGAAGAAGAACTGAGCGGCGAGTACACAGAAGAAGCTGTGAAAAGTATATAGGATTAGCCGCGGAGGAAACAGAATAAGCTACGGCTTGTTGTGAAACAGGAAAAGAATCTAAATAACACATAAACAAGGAATACTTACCGGAAGTCCGAAAAGTTTTTTGCATGTGACCGTGAATTATGTGAATATAAGTGGGCTCACGGTGCAAAATGCAACAGGGACTACAGTTGCCGGAATACGTCTTGAAGAAGTAAGCAACTGCAACATTTCGGGTAACGCTGCGGTGAACTTTAACTACTGTATCTATCTTTCCAACGCCTTGAACAACAACATCACCTGTAACTGGGTGCATGGCAACACGCAGCGAGGATTCCACTTAGCAGGCGGCAGCACAGGTAACAATATCTGTCTAGTCATAGTATATCAGTCGCTTGCGGTAAAGTGGAGCGACCGATATACCTTTATGAACATCATAGCAGTTGGTATAGAGTTAATAGACCTGTTTGCAAAGATGAACTTAATATTGTCCTTCGTTTATGTCAAATTTAACTGCCTACGGAGCAGTCTCACAATTAGCTTATCAACATTTTCAATCCTTCCTTTTAGATTTAAGGCTATTTTGTCTATACAGTATAACTTCTAACTATTTAGGACGCAGATTCACACGGATTTAATTTCTTCTGCGTTAATCAGCGTTAATCGGTGTCAACAATTATTTTTTGAATTTTATGCTTTCTTGTCCCCTTTCTCTAGATTTTGGATTATTTTGCAGTCACTTAACTACCTCTACCCACATGAAATAGCGAAGACCCTGTAAATCCATGTAGCTTACCTAAACAGCCATTAAACCGCAACAACTATCAGGACATATCTACCACTTTTATACACTAAAGTATATATATGCACAATACTATCTATTTATGATGCACAATGTTCGTTATACAGACATGTAAAGAAATACCGTTTGCAAACCCTTGTTTGATATACGATATTTTGAGGAAAGAAGCGGACTACGGCGAGACCTACTTACTGGAATCGCGAGAAGGAGACGATAAAGTGGCGCGATATTCAATTATCGGTTTCGAACCCGCGTTTAAATTCGCTGTTAAGGACCGCGTATTGGAAACCAAGTCTTACGGTTCGTTTCGCGCGGACGCCGTGACCACTGCTGTGAAGAGAAAAGAGGATATAACTCCGTTAAGCCTGATGAAAGCGTTCCTTAACGACTTAACAATAGAAAGCGAGCTAAGACGAGAGCGATTTATAGGCGGTTTTGTGGGTTACCTCTCCTACGAGTTCATTCGCTATTTGGTGGATGTTGGCGAAAGCACCGCGGACACACTGAAGCAACCGGACTGCGAATTCTTGCTCACGCACAAGAACGTTATTGTGGACCACCGTGCGAAGAAAGCGTTTATTATATCAAACGAATTCTGCGATAGCCCAACCCAAACGGACGGCTCGGATTTAGAAACGACATGCACGAATCTGGTAGATTTACTGCGCGATGCGGAAGTAACCGCGAATCCGGGGGCTATTTCGGTATCTGGCGAGTTCTCGTCAAACCTGGAAAAAGCGGATTATGAACGCAGTGTGAGAATCGCGAAGGACTACATACGTGCTGGCGACATATTTCAGGTCGTGCTTTCGCAACGGCTGGAAGCCGATTTTGCGCCGGAAGGTCATTTCGAGTTCTACAAAACATTAAGCGAAGTGAACCCGTCACCGTACATGTATTTACTCGATTTCGGCGAGCGAAAGATAGTGGGTGCGAGTCCTGAGATGCTGGTTCGGGTTTCTGGGGAGAACCACACCGCGAACACCGGCAGGAAAATAGAGGGTTGCCCGATAGCAGGGACAAGACGACGGGGCAGGGATAAAGCAGAGGATAAGCGACTGGAAGAGGAGATGCTGAGCGATGAAAAGGAACGAGCCGAGCATTTGATGCTTGTGGATTTATCAAGAAACGACATCGGTAAAGTCTCGGAATTCGGTACCGTGAAACCCACGCGATTCATGTATCCCGAGAAATACTCGCATGTGCAGCACATAGTGACTGACGTTGTAGGTACACTGAGAACCGATAAGGACGAGTTCGATGCGTTAGAAGCGACATTCCCGGCAGGTACGGTATCCGGTGCACCGAAAGTACGAGCTATGGAGATAATAGAAGAATTAGAACCCACACGACGTGGTATATATTCCGGTTGTGTCGGCTATTTCTCATTTAATCGTGCTATGGACACTGCGATAACTATTCGGACTGCGATATTCGAACGAGGTAAAGTGTATATACAGGCAGGTGCAGGCATAGTTGCCGATTCTGATCCGGAACGTGAGTATAAGGAGACGTTGAGTAAAGGCGCGGCTTTAGTGGCCTGTATGTCTGGAGGAGGCGCTAAAAGAAGATGAACGTGCTTGTGATAGACAATATAGATTCGTTTGTGTACAACATCGTGCAATACGTGGGTATGTTGGGTACCGAGCCGATAGTAGTGCAGAATATTGTGACTGCGGGGCATATCGCGAAACTGGTTGAAGAGCAAGAGATAGAGCATATAATCATCTCGCCGGGCCCGAAGACGCCTCGAGATGCGGGTGTCACGAACGAAGTGATACGGCGGTATTACACAACAAAAAAGATTCTGGGTGTTTGCCTGGGGCATCAGTGTATAGGTTATGTATTCGGTGCCGGGATACGGAATGCGCACGTGTTAAGGCATGGCAAGGTGAGTTTAGTGTCGCATAACGGCGAAGGCGTCTTGAACGGGTTGAGAAATCCGCTTTCTGTTGTGCGGTACCATTCGTTAGTGATTGACGATAACGGTTGCGAGTCATTTTCAGATAGTTTAGAAGTAACAGCGAGAAGTTTGGATGATAACGAGATTATGGCGGTTCGGCACCGGAACTACGATGTGTTCGGCGTACAGTTTCATCCAGAGTCTATACTGACGGAGGACGGGTTGAAGTTGCTAAAGAATTTCGTGGATCTGTAGCGGTGTGGTAGAACAATACGAACTCGGGTGGAAGTAAATGCAAATACGTGATTTAAACAGGAAATGGTTTGTGGGTTGGTTAAGGGAACTCACAAATAATAATTTACCAGGACTGTATCATTCTCCACTGATTTTTAAGACACAGATTCACGTTGAATAACACAGATTTAAAGTAGTGTATTGATTTTTCATGGTATATACACTATAAAAACCACGCTCACGCCGTATCAGTTATTACCACTACCCAACTATATCTATAACTGATGCACCCAGACATCTTCACACCCGGAACCTGCCTCGTTATCGTTCTCCTCTGTTGTCTTACTACTAATGCCCCTCTTACGGGCAAACACATATTCAAGGACAATCACAACTGGGCGGCATTTCACCTTGCGGAAAAAGATAACCTCCGCGAAATTGAAATAAACGAAGTCAACAAGATGCTGTCCTGCAAGGACGAGAGTCGCGGCTTCTTCACATACGAGTGTGAACACTGTGGAATCACAAAAACAGTCCTTTTCGGCTGCAATAGTCGCATCTGCACGAATTGTGGTAAGAATCACACAGATAAATGGGCAAAATCTCTCGGAAACGCGTTATTCAATGTGCCTCACCGACATGCGGTGCTCACGATTCCAGATGCTCTGTGGCCCATTGTGAGGCGAAATCGTTTTCTATACAAGGTTTTGATGGATGCGGCAATTGCAGCGATCAACGACAAAATTTCCTACAAGCACAGAAACGGACGATTGACGGCTGGCGCTATCGTGGTGTTGCATCCATTTTCCAAGCGTATGAGCAACAATCCACATCTCCATATACTCGTGACCGAAGGTGGATTCGGCAAATGCGGCCGGTTCATACACCAAAAAATCATCCCTTTCAACGCTATGCGGAAAACATGGCAATATCAGGTACTTACCCAATTCAAAGCGGCACTTCCTAAGACTAGGGGATTCGTATTGGGGATTTGGAACCTGCACCTCTTCTAACCTTAATTGTGGGACCAAGTGAAGAATCTCGTAAAGTTGGTGAAAAGAAAAAAGAAATGGCTGAGAGATATTCTCTTCGTTATGAATTCTGGAACGAATTGCTTGATAAAGCAAAGGAGAAAACGAAATTACATGCTCAAATTTCTCCAGGACAATATGGTTGGGTTGGGACTGGTGCTGGTAAAAGGGGCTTAGGTTATAATTACGGTGTTACTAAACATGAATGTCAGGTTGAGCTATATATAGACCGCGGAAGAGATTCAGAAGATGAAAATAAAAAGATCTTTGATGGATTATTATCTCACAAGGATGAAGTTGAAAAAAAATTGGGAGAACCTCTTAAATGGGAAAGGCTTGAAGGTAAAAGGGCTTGTCGAATAAGTAAAAAAATTGAAATTGGTGGATTTCGAGATGAGGCTAAATGGCTTGAGGTCCATGAAACTATGATTGATGCGATGTGCAGATTAGAAAAATCTCTGAAACCACATATTTCAAAATCAAAAATATAGATGCTTCAAGAGTGTAGGAAGGTGTTTAAAATGCACGAAAAAGAATTGTCCGGCCGAATACGTTGGAACGGAACTAACACTGAAGCGAGGAATAACCAGCCTCAGAGCAGATGTATTTGGAGTATCAAATCAAGCTGAAAAAACCATCTGTTTATGCGAAGGTAAAAGAGAACTAAAACGCCGGAGTTTCGGCAAAGTCGTTGGTGAAGCCATAGAACTCTTGAAATATGCAGATTATGTCTATATCTTTGGCACAACGGCAAGTTTTGAAACCGAAGTTTTAGAAGACCAGAGGACGTAACACTAATCTTATAGGGCTAAAGTATAAAGGTAGAGTAAGGCGGATGAACATGGCAACCGTAACGAAAAAGTCAGGAATGATCGTCTTACCAACAAGGATTTCTCATGTATTAGTAGAAGCTACGAATGAACCAAGAGTAGATATAGCCCTTAATATCGTTAT
>QENJ01000236.1 GCA_013374505.1 Candidatus Methanophagaceae archaeon | reverse complement strand
ATCTGGACACGCCTCGTTTGGGCAAAAGAATTCGTCTACGTTTACTTCTCCCATTTCGCTAATCCCTTAACATTTCCTTTTGAAACGCAGGGCATATATACTTTTCTGCAAAATGGGGGCACGACCAAAGTATATATAACTCTCTAAAAGAGAGCGGAAACATATGTATTCAGATAATTCCTGTGTTATTGCTCGTTATCCTTTTTATGGCGCTTCTAGATTATTTCTTACATCCAAAAACCGTATCAAAGTACGTTGGAAGAGGGTCTGGAATAAAAGGATGGTTCTTAGCTATATTCACTGGAATACTTAGCCATGGACCTATTTATGTCTGGTATCCTTTATTGAAAGATCTTCGAGACCGGGGGATGAAAAGCGGTTTGATTGCTGCTTTTCTGTACAGCCGGGCTATAAAAATACCACTATTGCCCTTGAGGGTCTATTACTTTGGGGCATTATTTGTGGTCGTGCTGCTGCCTTATATTGTTATTGCTTCCATCGTTGTGGGCGAAAATATTGAACTAATAGAAAGCCGAAAAAGACAATATGGAGTAAAGTATCAATAATTATTTGAGGTATTATCCACATTCCGCACATTCTGATATGAACTATCTACAAATTCAAATTTATACAGGTTGTACCGCTATTTTGCCCATGTGCTGAACTTTTTGTTACGCAGGTCAATCGGGTAGAAATAATCGTATATCTGAGAGATTTGCTGGACTCTTAGAGCTTTCCCACCCTTTTAACCGATGTTATAAACCGGCACAGTACAGAATGAGTTCGGCTGAGATGAGAAGGAGTCCAGCTCCATGTCTTTCACTCCTTGTATTACGTCCAGCTAGTATTCTTGCCCTCTGCTTCGTCAGAAGATTTTACAGCTTCACCAGCTTCACATCAATGACGTTCTGCACCCGTTTTATCTCTGCCATCGTATCCTCACTAACGCTGCTATCCACATTAAGCACCATAACCGCTTCACCGCCTATTTTCTCACGGCCCACCTGCATACTCGCTATGTTTATACCGCTGCCACCCAGAACCGTGCAAACGGGTCCTATCACTTTGGGTTTATCTAAGAACGAGCATATAAGCATATGGCCCGAAGGCGAAGCATCTACCCGGTAGCCATCTATTTGCACTATTCGCAAATCGTTTTTCCCGAACAAAGTACCGGCAACGGTCGTCTTCTCCTCTTTGCCATCTCGCTGTGCGGTTATTGAAAGAGTGATCAACGATGGGAAGTGTTCACAGTCTTCGGTCTTGCTTTCCGTAACTTTAATACCGGATTTCTTCGCTATCGCTTCGGCATTAACATAATTCACGCCGTCTGTGAACCACGACAGGACGCTCTTCAGCATTGCCACGGTTATTATCCTTGTATCGTCTCCTGCACCTGTCACCCCGATTTCGCCTTCATAGGAGACGTTGAAATGTTCCAACCTGCCTGATTTCGGGATTAGCTGTGCACACAATCGCCCAAGCTTCTCTGCCAACACCAGATACGGTTTTAAGGTGTCCATCAGCTCCTCTTCGACATATATCATATTCAACGCATTCCGCACGGGTTCATTTTTCAATGCGGTTATTACCTCCTCGGCAATAGTGACCGCGGCTGCTTTCTGGGCTTCCTTCGTGGATGCACCAAGATGAGGTGTCATAATCACTTCGCCAAGTTCGAGCAGTTCACTCGTCTCTGGTGGTTCGTTTTCAAATACATCCAGAGCAGCGCCAGCTACTTTGCCGCTCCTTATTGCGGCAGCCAACGCAGCCTCGTCTAATATACCACCACGTGCACAGTTTATCACTCGCACTCCTTCTTTCATCTGCGCGAACGCTTCTTTGTCTATTAAGTGATGCGTGTCCGTTACAAGTGGCGTGTGCAGCGTGATAAAGTCCGCTACCGAAATAACGTCCGTAAAGTCCGAAAGAGCAATCCCGAGCTCTCTTGCTTTATCCTGCGATATAAACGGGTCATATGCAACTATTCGCATTCCAAGTCCCTTCGCCATTTTCGCTACTTCATACCCCACTCGACCCAAACCTATTACGCCCAGAACCTTGCCGTTCACTTCTACACCCATGTACTTCTTCCGTTCCCATTTGCCCAACTTCATTGAGCCGGTTGCAGCCGGTATATTACGTGAAATGCTGAGCAGCATCCCAATGGTGTGTTCCGCTGCCGAGATAGTATTAGCCGATGGTGCGTTTACCACCAGTATTCCTCGTTCCGTGGCGGTCTCCACGTCTATGTTATCCACTCCGACTCCTGCTCGCCCTATCACTTTCAAGCGTGTACCTGCTTCTATTATCTCTTTTGTTGCTTTCGTGCCACTTCGCACTACTAACGCGTCATAGTCTGCAATTCGTGCCTTCAATTCATCACTGCTCAAATCCAACAAGACGTCAACATCCGCAAATTCACGCAGCTTAATTATGCCTTCTTCTGAAAGGTTATCCGATACAAGCACCCTATTCTTTGATTCACCATTTTTAGTCATCTGAGCTCCTCCTTTTATAAGACCGATAGATACTCCTTCAATTCCCATTCCGTTACATTCACTCGATACCTATCCCATTCCACCTTCTTTGACGTGATGAAGTTCTCGAAAACATGGTCACCAAGAGCTTCCCGCACTAATTCACTCTTCTCAGTCAGCGCAATCGCCTCAATCAAACTTCCGGGCAGTACTGAAATCCCGTCCCTCTTCCGTTCATCAGCACTCATTATATATACATCCTTTTCCGTGGGTGGTGGCAACTCATACTTGTTCTTCATCCCGGCTAATCCCGCTGCGAGCATCACCGAGAATGCTAAATATGGATTGCATGCCGGGTCAGGGCTGCGGTATTCCACTCGTGTCGCTTCCTCTTTACCCGGTTTATACATCGGCACCCGTACAAGCGTAGAACGGTTATGACGTGCCCATGTAATGTATGCTGGCGCTTCATAGCCCGGCACCAGACGTTTATACGAATTTATCCACTGATTGGTTATCGAAGTAATCTCAGGTGCGTGTCTTAACAATCCCGCGATATAGCCCTTTGCAAAATCAGAGATTTGATGTTCGGCATCTTGATCGAAGAACGCATTGCGATCTCCTTTAAATAACGATTGATGCACGTGCATTCCAGAGCCATTCATACCGAAGAGGGGTTTAGGCATGAACGAGGCATAACATCCTTGTTGCTGTGCGATCTCCTTAATCACGATTCGAGAGGTCATCACCTTGTCTGCCATCGCAAGCGCATCTGTATAACGAAGGTCTATCTCGTGCTGCGAAGGTGCAACTTCGTGGTGGCTGGCTTCCACGATTATTCCCATTTTCTCTAGCGTTAAGACCGCATCTCTTCGTAAGTCGCTTCCCGCATCCAAAGTCATTAAATCGAAGTATCCGCCTTCATCCATTATCTCCGGTTTTTTATCGCTGTTGAAGTAAAAGTATTCCAGTTCGGGACCGATGTAGAACGTGTAGCCGTATTCTTCCTTCAACTTTGCCAGGTTCCGTTTCAAGACATACCTTGGATCACCTTTGTAGGGTGTGCCATCAGGCTCTAAAATGTCACAGAACATTCGCGCAACTGCATCCTCCTTCGCTCTCCACGGAACAATCTTGAATGTCGCAGGGTCAGGTTTCGCGAGCATATCGCTCTCGTCAATCCGTGCAAATCCTTTTATCGAAGATCCGTCAAACCCCATCCCTTCATCAAACGCAGCTTCTAATTCGCTAACTGAGATAGTGACGCACTTCAATCGCCCCAGGATGTCTGTGAACCAGAGTCCAACGAATTTTACACCTTGTTCGTTTACCGTTTCAAATACTTCTTCCTTTCCCTTTGCTTTTATTTCCATATCGTCTCGGACATCTATTATTTCACTCTTTATTTATAATTATGTGTTGCATCACGAACGATTGAAATGTAAGTAAAAGTCCTAGATGTAAAGAAACAGTTCGCTAACAACTTCAAATCGAGCGTAAATACGCCACAGGTGGTGTTTTCCTTTTATGTGCGGTAGTTTCGATCTTTTTCTGAACCTGCGCCACCTTATCCCGGTCACAACCCGCTAAATCTGCGGATTCTATCGCATTCAATACCGTATCCAGCTCTTCGTAAGACATTCCAATCTCCGATTCGTCCGTCTGACCAGCCCATAACCCCGCGGAAGGCGGTTTATCAATTATCGCTTTCGGGATGCCCAGCGTCTCCGCTAAAGCTTTCACTTCGGTCTTCAAAAAATCGCCCAAAGGGAGTATATCCACCCCACCATCACCGTATTTTGTGTAGTATCCAATCATGAGTTCGCTTTTATTTCCTGTGCCAACCACCAGATAATTATGCTTATTTGCGAAATAATAAAGAAATAGCATCCTCAAACGTGGTTTCAGGTTCGAGATGGCAATATCGCCTTTTTCCGTGTCTGCGGCAGCTTCAAGCGTTTCAATAACCGCTGCGAATACCGGTGAGACCTCTATTGTCCGTGTTTCAATATCAAACTTGTCCGTTACCAGTTTCACATGTTCTATATCCTCGGGGTCACTTCTGCAAGGTAGAATCAAGCCAAGCGTGTTCTTCGGGCACGCATACTTACATAAAACCGCGGTTACCGAAGAATCCAGGCCGCCGCTCATACCTAGTACAACACCCGCCGCCGATGCTTCTTCCACCTGCGCTCTGATCCATCCGCTTAGTTCTTCAGCCACAATCTTCAGTTTCGTATTCATAGCCCGCTAAAATATGTTGATAAACATTAGTGTGACCGCATTACTTTTATATATTTAAGGAAAAGAGATATTACAGTAATGTTCTTATGACTTTTGAGATGGGTATTAACGTGCTGGCGGAGTGCATAGGTGTGATAGCAATAGCGATGGTTCCTCTGGGTGAATTGCGTGTCGCTATCCCACTGGGAATAAATCTTTTTGCTATGGACCCCTTTTTGGTATACTTCTTATCTGTGATAGGGAATATGATACCAGTAGTGCCGTTGCTGCTTTTTCTCGAGCCCGTTTCAAACTGGTTGAGACGCTACTCGTTATTCGACCGATTTTTCAACTCGCTATTCGCAAGAACGAGACGATATGACCATAGGATGGAGAAATACGGCGCTTTAGGGTTAATACCCTTTGTTGCTATTCCTCTGCCCGTGACGGGTGCGTGGACGGCATGTGCTGTTGCTTTCGTCTTCGGTATTCATTTCCGATACGCATTTACGTCTATTCTCGCAGGTGTGATGGTGGCGGGCGTGATCGTGACGCTATCGTGCATGGGTGTTTTGGTGCTAATTGATTAGAGTTAGTAAATTCAAGGCTAAAAGAGCGGAGAAGAATGAAAGGGTCCTACGTGCTAATCCTAGAAAACAGTAAGGACATAGAGCAAGAAATAGGTAAAATAGGCTGCGTAGCGTTTGAGAAGAGCTTTTATGCGTATGTCGGCTCGGCACTTTCGGGCTTAGAACGAAGAATCGAACGGCATTTGCGAGACCTGGGCGACAACAAGAAATTGCACTGGCACATTGACTATTTCCTGGCTAGTCCTACGGTAGAAATAATAGAGGTGGTATTTGCGGAATCCGCGGATAGAAAAGAATGCGAAATTGCAACGAATCTAAACCGAGATTTAGCGGCTATAACGGATTTCGGGTGTACCGATTGCCGATGCCCAAGCCATTGTTCTATTCCACGAGCTTAAGTCTGTTAAAAGAACTCGTTTACAATAGCTTTTATGGTTTGGGGCTCGAGTTGCACTCAATGGTATTCTAACCAGCAGAACTAAACGGGATTGATAGTTTATATTGAATAGTCCATTTCGTGCAACACCTGCTCCCGCACCACGAATAAGTAAGGGAAATATAGTTGAAACTTATTACACTATTATACAGTATTACAGGAACGTTAGGAAGGATACAAAAAATGGAAGAGAAGAAATATTTTAATGACCTGAATCGAGAAGTAATTGAGACAGGGAAATGCACGCTTTGCGGTGGCTGTGTCGCAACTTGTAAGTTGCTCGATGTCGGTTATCTAAGTGTATCAGACGAAAGACCGGTGATTGAGGAAGGGGTGCGATGTCCCACGGATTGCGGGTATTGCTATTCCCAATGTCCACGGATAGAGAAACCGACTTTAACGGAAGGACTTGAAGAGATATACGAAGTTGTTAGCAAAGATGATGAGATATTAAATGCGTGTCAGGATGGTGGTGTGGTTACTTCGTTACTCGTGTATGCACTCTCTGATGCCGTAGCCGAGGGTTGTATAACGGTAGTAGATAAAGGCGATTGGCGGCCTGAGGTGCAAATAGCAATGGATAAATCCAGCGTGATAAAAAGCGCGGGTAGCAAATATACACCTGCGGCAACGCTTACGGGTGTACCCGATGCTATTATGAACTATGGGCTCTGGAGTAGCGCGCTAGTAGGTACTCCGTGTCAGATGGCGGGTTATGAGAAGATGGTTGCGGTGGGTCGTGGTACGCACAATGCGCATAATTTCGCGTCTAATGTGCAGCTAAGACTCGGGCTGTTCTGCAAGGGCTGCTATTCGTATGAGAAGCTGATGAAGGGCTATCTTGAAGGCAAACAAGGTATAAATATAAACGAGGTCACGAAATTAGACATTCGGGATGATGTTTTACACGTGTATGCGGGTGATAAAGAGCTGTTGAGTGCAGGCACTAACGAGATAGAGGTTTATAAACGAGATGGGTGCGGGATATGTGAAGATTTTACGGGGCTGTTTTCTGATATAAGTGTAGGAAATGTCGGTGTACCGGCGGGTAAGTCTGCGGTTATAATCCATACTGATTTCGGGAAGGAAGTGTTTGAATACGCTTTGGAACGAGGTTTTATAGAAGCGAAGCCGATAGACCCGTCCGGTGCTGATTTGATACACAAATTACAGAAAGAGAAGAAAGAGGCGGGGATTGCAGAGCAGAATCGTAGGAAAAAGGTAAATGTTTAGCTAACCACAAGATTACACAGATTTCCACGAGGAAATAATATTATGGGTCAGACTTAAGCACTCTATTGGCCCTTTTAGCTCATGTTAACCCAAAAATCTTGTGTTAATCTCGTAAAATCTCGTGGTTTTTTACATTAGCTATACAAATACGGAAAAAGTAATTTGGGATAGAACAAGAAGGAACGGGGCAATAAAAAATTCGATTGCCCGTTTTCTTTTTGTTAAAAAACCGTTCTTTAAAAAAGAACGCTTTACCAAAGAAACTTTCACAATATATCGTGCTACTTATTCCGGATAAGATGGCCTTTTACTTTTTCTGCTAATCTTGGCGGTAGCGAAGCCATTTTCGTCAGACTTTTGCTCTTTATGCTTTCCAAATCCTTTTCTAACTCGGAATACTTGATTTCCTGTAAAGGAATAGTGATTTTATGCTCTATCCCTGTACCAAAAACCTTAGCTCCAACTGTTACAGTAAGTTCTTGGCGTACTCCAGGTTCCCGGGAGATCAGTATATCATCCAGCTTATTCTCTAATCGCTCCAAATCTTTAGACAGACTAATATGACAATGTCACATGTAAATCGGAATTTTCTTGATATTTTCAACGCTCCTTTTCTCTTCATTCGGGTCGGAAGGCGTTGGCACTTGAACAGATTTGTGAATCCGGTTGAAATCCGCGATAATCATTTCTTCTCAACCTTTTTTTACTTCGCATAACTTATATGTCAAATCTTCAGCGTCTTTGCATCCACCGTCCACAAGTGCACCGAAGTAGCTTCTATTTAAGCGTCCGAAAATCGAAGTGCCGCCATATAACTCGGTATTTGCTATCAGGGCGTATGAAGGGATTTTTTCGACATGAATGTCTGCCTCTTTCTGAAATCGTTCACTTGCAGAATTAAAACAGGGACAGAATATCATATCTATATCCGTCATGTCTCTGAAGTAATGGACTAAAATGTCAAAGTCCCTGCAAATCAATATCACAAACCTGCCAAACTGTGTCTCGTATCTATATATCGTATCTCAGGGTATCATTCTTGTCCCCATTATCTCAGAACTTTCAGAGGCAGACGGAGTAATCTTAGGCTGGCATGGTATTTCGACATCTGACTCCATTATTACAGGGCAGATGTTTTTGTTGTCTTTGTAAAAACTACCACCGATGACAATCATATCAGGATATTTCTCTTTAATCTCGCTTATCCACTCTTCGCGCAGACAATGTTCTGGGAAGCAGACAATATTTGCACCATCCGCCTTGGCTATGTCGAGCGCTGAAGAAATTTTTGTTTTTACTTCGTCTTTGTTTTTTATAGCGAATGGGAACGATTCTGTCAGTTCAAAACAGAATTGAACCACGGCGACACGGACAATCTCTTGTTGTGTCTCTGAAATGTGCACCGGTTGGATCCGAGGAAAGCGGATATTTTTATTTGCGTACTCGAAAACTCCAGCAACTGCGGTAGCATGTTCTGAAAGCTCAATATCCCCCATATTCTTGAGTTGTTCACATACGTAGATTCTTTTATCCGCGGGAATATATTCACACCAATCTCTTGCGATACCGTCCATTTTGTTCAATGCCATCATAAGAGCCAATGGGTCCTGAATGGGCAGTTCCTGAGCGTATCTGCTCGTTTCTTCTCCAAGTTCTTCAAGTAACGTGCCTTGCGTCTGTTTGCATGCCGCACTCGCTTTTTCCTGAATCTCACCTATTATCAATTTTATCCGCTCATCAATTATCGGCAGTCCGCGCCGCAAAACCCGCGCTGCTCCTGGCGTTTTTTCCTCGGCAGTACAGATTAAATCCGCAGCCTGATCACAGTATTGCCGGTAGACATTGAGATTGCTTTTTATTGTGTCTACGTTCGCTTCTCGAAGGCGCTGAGCTTCTGTCAGTGCGTCTACGAGGTTTTCTATGGCTTCGAGGAGTTGTTCTTTATTCTCTGAGCCTTCAGATGCACTTTTTGCCTCGGCGAGATATCCCTGAACTTCAGCTTTTGATTCCTGTTTCTTGAAAATTAATGTGTGGAACGAGCGGTAAAATGGAAGACAAAACTTAGCAGGGTTTATGAATCTCGCTTCCGTTGAGGATTTTCCGAAAAAATCAAGGGCTTTTTCTAATTCTTTCCCGAATT
>QENJ01000096.1 GCA_013374505.1 Candidatus Methanophagaceae archaeon | reverse complement strand
GGCGCAGGAGCATAAGGGCAAGAAAATTGTGGATAACCCGTATTCGAAAGATAAGTTCGAGTATGACGAAGCGAATGACCAGTTTATATGCCCTAATGGTGACGTACTCGTCAGGAAGGGTGAATATATGGTTAAAGGTAAGTTACAGTACTCATATTCTGGTGCGAACTGCAGTGAATGCCCGTTTCAGGCAGAATGTGCCGGAAAAGGCAAAAAAAGGAAAATCACTAGCGATGACTATGAGGCGGAACGCAGGCGGATGGCTGCTAAGATGCAGTCAGAAGCGGGTAAAGAAGAGTACAAAAAGCGAAAGGCAACTGTTGAATGGCCGTTTGGGAATATCAAGTATAATATGAAGTTTTTTGAGTTCCTTACTCGGGGTATAGCGAATGTGCGTAATGAGTTTAATCTGGTGTGCACGGCACATAATATGAAGGTGATGTGGGCAAAATTATGTAGAATGGGGATTTCATTAAGTGAAATTGTCGGTTTGGTATCTGGTCAGGCAGCTAAGGTGGCTGCTAATTAGGGTTATTCGTTGTACTTCTCGTGAGGTTCTCGTACTTTGGGTCTTTGGTTGTTTGGTTATTTGTTTGTTGGTGGGTGTATTTTTTTGCCGCTATGGCTGTGATTTTTGTGGGACAGCCTCTGTAAGTATATTGATAGTAGCACCGAAGGGTTTCAGAGGTTCAAACATAGAGGGGGGAACAGGGATGTATTACGCGACAACTTCGGTCTCGACTACCGCTAATAGTTTCTACAAGAGGATCAACGTGGGCGATGATGTTGACACTGGCAAGTATCTCGTGATGGTACTCAGCTCGGGAGGAGATGGTGTATGGGGTAAGTATGGATACGAAGAACTTTATGATCCTGATGACCCAAGCAATCCAGATACATCATTAGGTCAATATACACTGACTACCAGGACACAGGAGGAGATGTTAGAGATAGTGGAAGACCAGACCTTCTTAAGTGACGACCAGTTGTGGATAGACATGGTAAACGTAGAACAGCCATATGTGAGGCTTGACCCAATAGTAGATGTGGCCTTAGGAGAACCTTTAGAAGTATCGGGAACGACCAACCGAGAAGAAGGATATACAATTGTCGTTACGGTTAAAGGTCCCGTGGAACTCGCACCGCAGACAGCAACTGTAGAAAAAGGTAGGTTCAATGCCGTATTTGAGACTTCAAGTGCAGTACCAGGAACCTACACGGTTAAAGCAGACGATGGCGATGGCAACAACGACACGGCTACTGTGACTATCCTCACGCTACTTACGCCTGCAACAATGCGACTACACAAAAGCTGGAATTTCGTTTCTGTGCCAGTAAAGCTTGCGGCGGGAAACAACACTTTTGAACATGTTTTTGGTATGGTCAACACTTCAGGGCACTCCATTTTCTTTTATGACGTGAAAGAAGGTTGGACCGCCGTAAATAGCATAGAAGAAGTCATACCACTCAGGGGATACTGGATTTACTCAGCGGAAACGACTTTAGTGAACCTAACTTACGACACTTATCCACTCAGAACGCCACCCACAAAACAGTTGTACAAAGGCTGGAACGCCATTGGGTTCTCTGATACACAGACAGCGGCTACGAACTCGGTTTTAACTTCTATCGAGCAAAGCTGGGCTTATTTGATTGGTTTTGATGCGGCGTATCAAAATTATGAGCCTGCGATAATAAACAACGCTGAAACAGGTGGCGTTCATGATGAAGACCATTTAATGCTGCCAATGAAGGGTTACTGGGTTTACGTGACTGAAGATTGCGAGCTAGCAGGGATAGGCGTATGAACACCATTCTTTTTAAATGAAAGCTTTACCAAAGAGATATTGTACGTTATATACAATGAAAAAACAGAGGAGGACGTGAGGGGATGAAGCCAAAAGGTGGGGTGATTGCAATCTTAGCGGTGGTTATGCTCTCTTTTTCTTTTTTTGCTGTTATCAGTGCTGATGAGCTGCCCACATTACCAATCGAGTTTTATGGGTACGTGACTATAAACGGTGAGCCTGCACCTGTGGGTACAGAATTGGTGGCAAAAATAAACGATGAGGCACGTGGTAGGATATTAGTAAAAGAAGCCGGAAAATACGGCAGCCGATTTAATGATAAGTTACAGGTAAATGGCGCTTCGGGCGAGATAGGATCAGATATAACTTTCTGGGTTGACAACATTAAAGCGTTACAAACGAATAAATACGAACCGGGCGGCCTTGAATTGCTTAATTTGTGTGTGAATTGTATTGAACCCCTGCAAACTCCTTATTCTTCGGCAACACCAGACTCAGTTGCAACAAGTGGCGGTGGCGGAGGTAGTGGCGCACCTAAAGATTCTGATAGCGATGGCTACAGCGACATATACGAATTGATCAGGGATACCGACCCCAAAGACCCAAATGACTTTCCTGGTGTGGTCACACAAAAGCCAACTCCTGTAGCAACAGTAAAGCCCGCATCGGTGCCAACGGTAAAGCAAACACCGCTACTAAAAGAGCCGGCAGCTACTATTGACGCGACACCGAAACCGCTACCAGGTTTTGATGCTTTAGTTGCTATTTCAGGACTACTTGCAATGGCATATCTTTTGGAACGGAAACGGAAGTGAAAACGGAAAGAGTAGAAAAAACTCACAGGAGGCACCGGGTTATTCTTCCACCGCAAACTATAAAAAGCTGCGAAACGAAAATATATGCGGAGGTAAAAACACAAAAATGGATAAAAGAGAAGAAAAAGGCAAAAGTAAGAGAGCGATAGCAGGCGTTGCACTGACAGCGATTATTGTTGCTTCTGTTATGGCGGCGATGACGGGGAGTGCAGCTGAAGCACCGGCGCAAGGCGGAACTAAATACAATGTTATTACACCAGGATCATCACAGAAAGTGCTATTGGGTCAGGATCTAGAATTTGTAGGATTCGCAACGACACCCACAGTATACAGGTACGAGTCAGGAGATCAAGCAAATACGTATGAAGCGACGGTGGACGGAGGCCGCTATTTCCTATATAACGTGAACTGGCCAACAACAGGAGCTTATTATGTGAATGTTGTTTCAGAAAACCCAATCGTATGTGAGGCACCACTTTCATACGAAGATCCAGATATGCCACTGAGGCTAAAAGTAATGGATAACGAAGTGACATCACTTTTCGTGGGTACTCCCCTTCACGTGGATGTTGGCGGGATAGACCTGTTTGATGCAGACAGAGTGGACCTCGAGATAATAGGGCCAGACGGTCAGATTTCAGAAAAGAATGGTGTATCTTTTAGAAACATAACAGTGAGTACATTGAAAACTTTTACGGCTCTAGATACAACAGGCTTTAAAGTGGGTCATTACACATTCCAGGTAAAAACCAAACCAGATTACGCATGTGGGTTGAATGACCAGAGCGTAAAGAAAGTGCTGAATATAATTAAAAGTGAGTTAACAATAACGGCAGCTACGACAGAAGTACCAGAGCTGGAAATCGTGAGTCTTACCGTAACGGGTGTAGCCGGTAACAACATAACAATGGAAATAGAGACTTCAAGCCCGAATGCCTATTTCCCCAGGGGGATTGATGACAACCCACGGACTGAAACGACACGTAAATTCTTTAGCATAATAGACGATGACGGTACGATGAACTATGCAGTTGAGTTCAATGATACCGGTTATTACAGGATTAGAGTGTCAGAAACGGCCGATCTGGCTACATATGACACCGTTGAAATCAGTGTTACCGACAGAGAAGTTATCTTTGACCTGCCAGCTACAATTACTATTGGCAACCGATTCACGATAAAAGGTACGGCAAACACGGGTGATACAGTAACAGTGGCAGTGGAAGACGAAGTAGTCCAGAAACTGGATCAGATCGTAATAGAGGAAGATGGTGAATTCCGTGAGGAGATAGATACAAGTGCATTAGATGCCCCTTCGGCATTCAAGATTCCGGGGATCGTGACTCTGAAGGCGTATATTGACAGGCCGAGGTGTTGCAGCTATCCTGAGATGGTACCTCTTAGTGAGAATGACGATGGGTCCACGGAGGTGTTCATGGTAAGAGGCTGGCTGACTGGAAGTCTATCCGCAGATACCGTAGACCCAAATGACGATTTCACAATCACAGGTACTGCAGCGGGGTCACAACAGGTAGATATGCTAATAGTTGCACCGAAAGGTTTCAGTGGTTCAAACATAGAAACAGACCGGAATGAAATGTATTACACATCAACAGGCGTTGGGACTAGCGATAATAGTTTCTACAAGAAGATCAGCGTTTGTGATGACGTGGACAACGGTAGGTATCTCGTTATGGTACTCAGTCCGGGTAGCGATGGCGTATGGGGTATGTATGGATACCCGCGGCTGTATAACCCGAATGACATAAGAGATCCTGATACTGCCTTAGGTGAGTATACCTTAGAGACCAGGACACAGACCGAGATGCTGGAGATACTCGCTGATATGATAGCTTTAAGTGACGACCTGATCTGGGTAGATTACGTGACCGTAGGCGAGCAAGAGACGCTAACCCTGGATCCGATAGCGGATGTGGTTACCGGCGACTCGTTAGTAGTAGCAGGCGATTCAAGCATGAAAGATGGGTCAGTCATTTGGCTAACAGTAAAAGGACGTTACTATGAGATAGTGCCACAAGCGGCTTTCGTTTCGGACAATACGTTCAATGCTACGTTCGATACTACGGGTGCACCACCAGGCGTTTATACGGTGCAAGTAATAGATGGATCCGGAAATATTGCAACGACAAAGGTACTTATCTACACAGAAGGGGCGGTACCCACGTCTTTTGATACCGGTACGGGTAGTTATCCCAGCATAATGGGCACGCATAACGGGACGATCACGATACAAAGAAGACAATGGTGGTGAACGAACCAAAATGAAGACAAAGACGAGTGGAAAAGCGATAGCGAGTATTACACTGGTGGTGCTTGTGGTGGCTTCTGTTATGGTTGCGATGGTCGGGAGTGCAGGTGCTGCGCAAGGCGGAACTAAATACAACGTTATTAGACCTGGGGGTTCACAGAAAGTGCTAATGGGGCAAGATCTAGAATTTGTAGGATTCAACACGACACCACCCACAGTATACAGGTACGAGTCAGGAGATCAAGCAAATACGTATGAAGCAACGGTGGACAATGGCCGCTATTTCCTATATAACATAAACTGGCCAACATCAGGAGCTTACTATGTGAACGGTGGACCAGACGGGTGGGAGGCACCACTTTCATACGAAGAGCCAGATATGCCATTGAGGCTAAGAGTGAAGGATAAAGATGTGACATCACTTGCCGTGGGCACAGATCTTAATGTGGATGTTGGCGGGATAGACCTGTTTGATCTAGACCGAGTGGACCTTGAGATAATAGGGCCAGACGGTCAGATTTCAGAAAAGAATGGTGTAGCTTTTAGAAACATAACTGTGAGTACATTGAAAACTTTTACGGCTCTTGACACAACAGGCTTAAAAGTGGGTCATTACACATTCCAGGTAGTAATAGATAAACCCGACTTCGCATGTGGGTTGAGTGGCCAGAGCGTAAAGAGAGAGCTGAATATAGTGAAAAGTGAGTTGACAATAACTGCAGCTACGACAGAAGTACCAGAACTGGAAACTGTGAAACTTACAGTAAGGGGTGTAGCTGGTAAACGAATAACAATGGAAGTAGAGGCTCAGAGCCCGAATGCCTATTTCCCCAAGGGGATTGATGACAACCCGACGAATGCAACGACACGTAAATTCTTTAGCATAATAGACGATGACGGTACGATGAACTATGCTGTTGAGTTCAATGATACAGGTGCTTATACGATTAGAGTGTCAGAAACGGGTGATCTGGCTACATATGACAATGTGGACATAACAGTAACCGAGAAACAAGTTACTTTTGACGTGCCTGTTTCCGTAGAACTAGGCGAAAACGTCACGATTCGAGGCACCGCAAACACAGGCGATACCGTGGACATCGCAGTGGGCGATTATGTATGTGCAAAATTGAACGATCTCGTGATAGACGACAATGGCGAATTTGAAGTAGCAATAGACACGAGTGCAGCAGACGTACCCGCGGCATTCACAGTTTCGGGTGCTGCGAACTTGAAAGCATTCATAGACCGTGCAAAAGGAACAGGCGACATCAGCGATACCGAAAGAGCCGATGGTACTGCGACTATATACATGCTGAACGAAGTGGGAGGCGGCATTGACGTCTCGGCTTCTGAAGTCACGGTGGGTAAGAACGAGACCGTAATCCTGACAATAGCGGCATTACCCGATCACAACGTGAGCGTAACAACAGCAGACACTGCGCATACGGTCTTTGAATACAACAGATACGACTTCACAGGCACGAGCAGTAACCTTATTAATATAGCACCTGCTGATACGATCTCAATACCAGCGGATATTGGCGATTGCGATAGTCAGACAACAGCAAAGAACAGTCATGGCGTCTGGCAGGCAATGGCTGATAAGGGTACAATCAAATTCGCGGTGCATTTCGCAGATACCGGGACGTACACAATCACGGCAACTGATTATGGTGCTGATTATCCAACTGCTACGCGGTTAGACGAAAAGGGCATTGAGATAACAGTAATCGAGAAGAATGTAACGTTCGAGGTGCCTTCTATGGTGATAATAGGCGAAACGCTCACGATAAGGGGCACGTCAAAGTGCGGAGACACGGTGACTATTGCCGTGGCGGACCAAATAGTACAAAAACTGGATCAGATCGTGATAGATGGGAATGGCGAGTTTACTGTGGAGATAGATACAACAGTGGCAGATGCACCCGCGGAATTCAAGATTCCGGGTGCTGTAAGTCTGCGTGCGTTCATAGACCGAGCGGAAACGGGCGACATAAGCCCTGACGAAATAGATGACGGTTCGACAGAAGTGTTCATGGTAAGACCCTGGCTGACTGCAGGGGTATCAACGGATTCAGTGGATTTGGGTGATGAGTTTACAGTCAGTGGTACGGCCAAAGGGACAATGTACGTGGATATTCTGATAGTTGGACCCAAAGGTTACGGTGGTTCGAATATAGAAACAGAAGAGAAGGGGCTGTATAACGCATCAGTAGGCGTATCCGCCTCGGAAGGTACATACTCTCAGAATATAAGTGTAGGCGATGACGTGGACAACGGACGGTATCTCGTGGTTGTGCTCAGTCCGGGCAGCGATGGCGTGTATGGTTGTGATAGTGGCGGAATGATGGGTACGGCTCAGAGCAAGTATTCGGTTGCTTCTCCAACACCGACACCGCCGACACCAACACCGGCACCAAGACGAAGAGGAAATTGCAGAGGTGGCGTTACAATCGAGGAGGCTTTAGACTGCTATACGCTCAACGGCAGGACTCAGTACGAGATGTTAGAGATATTCGATAATATAGTGGGATTAAGCGACGACCTAATCTGGGTGAGTTACATAACAGTCGGTAAACAAGAGACGCTAATCCTGGATCCGATAGCCGATGTAAGCGTCAGCGAGCCATTAGAAGTAACGGGCGAAACAAGCAGAGAAGATGGTGCTATTATCTGGGTAACAGTAGCGAAACCCTACTACATGATAGTCCCTAAAGCGGCTATCGCTAAGGATAATACGTTCAATGCTACATTCGATACAACAGGTACACAGTTGGGTAGCTATGTAGTGACAGCAATGGATGGATATGGATATACAGCAGCACGAATTGTTAATGTCATTGCGGAAACGGCAGCACAAACTTATTTGTATAACGATGCGGTAGGCAGTTATCTCGGTGTAACGAATGCGCAAGAAGATACGATCACAATACAAAAGATGTACACTTATTCATGTCCCGGCACGGGTGGCCACAGCGAGTATGCCGCATTCTATGACCGGAACGGCACGAAGCTGGGCGAAGGACGTTGGAACGGTTACCAGGTCGCGGATTGCCAGTACATAACGTTTGATGCACCGTTCACGTTAGAAATAGGTAAAACTTACAACTACACCATAAGAACAGGGTCGTATCCGCAGATAATACACAAACATTCGCATACAGCCGATAATGGTACAATCACCTGCACGGAATTCACGGATGCTAACGGCAATACCTACAACGATTGGATTCCCGCGATAAGGTTGGAATAAGCGGGGATTTTTTTTTACCTTTTTTGCTTAACGAACTATGTATTTTTAAAAGAAAGGTGTTTCAAATTATTTTAGTATAACTACGATTATGGACTGGCTAGCGCAGATAAAAGGGATGACAGAATATAAGAAGTACTTGAAAACGCTAATTCTAGCCACAGCAGTTGCAGTTCTCATGTTATTCATAGCACTTGGCTTGATGTTCTTTGCTACAGTTTTTACAGGCTTAAGAATCAATCCCGTTCCCGGACCGTTCATCCTGCTGATTTTCGCTATATTCTTCATTATTTTCAGTGTGTTCTACGAATCGCGTGGTAAAAGCAAGACCAAACGCAAAGATAGCTTGAAGTCGCTTATTAACGGTTTATTCCTTGCTATATGTGCTACATTTGCTGTCGTTGCCACCACAGGCGGGGTGATACTTACGCTGGACGGTGGTGCACCCGAAAGTAACATGATAGTTTCCGCGTTAGCGGTGTGCATGATTATAAGCATGGTGTTTCTCAGCCTGATGAATCCGCTAAATCCGTGATGTTCTCAGTCTCTGCCTCAACTTCCAACCTCATCATTTGCACATGAACAAAACCCCCTCTGCGTCTCGGATATTCTGAACCTCAAAGCTAAGATTATGGTATTTTCTGGAAGGAAAGTTCTCCTGTGCGAAAAGAATCATCTCTTCTGATTTGTCAATGCCTAACACAGAACCGTTTGGCAACTGTTTAGCGATTTCCGCAGTAACTTTGCCATCTCCGCATCCTATATCGAAAACGCGTTCGTTTCCTTTGAGCGCGAGTTTCAAATTAGTCATAGAATTAGAAATCCGCTTGGCTTGTTGCACAATGTTCTGAGCGTATCTGAAGTTGGCAAAGCCAATTTTGGCGGATGCGTAAACTGGAGCCCAATACGCTCTGCTATACGCCCTGCTCGTGGTCTTCTCTACCTATTTGCATTGAGTGTGGTAATTCCT
>QENJ01000095.1 GCA_013374505.1 Candidatus Methanophagaceae archaeon | reverse complement strand
AAGGGGTATATACGCATTGCTGATCTATCGAAGTTATTTAATTAACCCCACTTAACGAATGATATAAAAGTGCCTGTTAGAAACGTACACATCTCGGAATGTCCTAGCAAATTTTAATCAGGAAGGATTGGTAGAATGGCAAAGAATGACATTAAAACAGAAGAGGAGCCACTTGAGAAGCAACTGTGGAAAGCGGCGGATAAACTCAGGAAGAATATTGACGCTGCCGAATACAAACATATAGTCATGGGCCTGATTTTCCTGAAATATATCTCAGATGCCTTTGAGGGCTTATATCATAAACTGCAAAAAGGAGAGGGGGATTACGCCGGTGCTGACCCTGAAGACAGAGACGAATACAAAGCCGAGAATGTCTTTTTTGTTCCTGAAATTGCCCGCTGGTCATATGTGCAAGCGCGAGCAAAACAGCCAGAGATCGGTAAAGACGCTGATTTCGCGATGGACGCAATCGAGAAGGAGAATCCCTCGCTCAAGGGTGTTTTGCCTAAGGTCTATGCAAGAGGCAACCTTGACCCGACAAGTCTTGGCGGTTTGATCGATCTGGTGGGCAACATCGCGCTCGGCGATGCAAAAGCCAGAAGTGCCGATATTCTAGGTCATGTCTTCGAGTATTTCCTTGGCGAGTTCGTGCTTTCCGAAGGCAAAAAGGGAGGGCAGTTCTACACCCCCCGAAGCGTTGTTCAATTGCTTGTAGAGATGCTGGAACCCTACAACGGCAGAGTCTTTGACCCTTGCTGCGGCTCCGGCGGCATGTTCGTCCATTCGGAGAAGTTCGTTGCCCAACACCAGGGGCAGGTAAACGACATATCGATATACGGGCAGGAGAGCAACCAGACCACCTGGCGATTGTGCAAAATGAACCTTGCCATTCGCAGTATCGACAGCTCGCAGGTTAAATGGAACAATGAAGGCTCTTTCTTGAACGATACCCACAAAGATTTAAAGGCTGATTACGTCATTGCTAATCCACCGTTTAACGACAGCGATTGGAGCGGTGATCTATTACGTAAGGACGGTAGATGGAAATACGGTGTACCACCCACCGGAAACGCTAACTACGCCTGGATACAGCATTTCCTGTATCATCTTAGCCCGAGCGGTCAGACCGGTTTTGTTCTGGCAAAGGGGGCGCTGACTTCAAAAACATCCGGCGAAGGCGAAATCAGAAAGGGGCTTGTGGAAGCTAGACTGGTTGACTGCATCGTGAACCTGCCACCGAAACTGTTCCTGAACACGCAGATACCCGCCAGCCTGTGGTTCCTGAGCAGAGACAAAGCCAATGGCAAATACCGGAACAGAACAGACGAGCTCCTGTTCATTGACGCGCGGAACATGGGGCATCTGATAAACCGCCGAACAAGGGAGTTCTCGGAAGAAGATATTCAGCATATTGCCGGAACCTACCACAACTGGCGCAATCCTGACGGTGAATATGAAGATGTCAAAGGGTTCTGCAATTCCGCTTCTATTGAAAGGGTTAAGGAGTTGGATTATGTGTTGACTCCGGGGCGATATGTGGGGCTTCCTGATGATGAGGATGATTTTGATTTCAATGAGCGATTTACACAATTAAAAAACAAGTTTGAAGAGCAATTGAAGGAAGAAGCAGGGCTGAATAGTCAGATACTGGCGAATTTATCGAAGATTGAAATGGAGGGGGGAAATGAAATTTGACCCAGATAAGCCATATAATGAATTACCAGATATATTGCCTGATAAGAGTTATTGGCATCTGTTAAGTATTTATGAACAGGGCAATAAAGCAAATAGGGCAATGGCGGAATTGAAGGGCAGACTCTCAGCGATCCCGAACCCAGACATATTCATCAATACTTTGAGTTTACAGGAGGCGAAGGACAGTTCATCCATTGAGAATGTTTTCACAACCAATGACAAATTATTCAAAGCCTTCACTCTCAATTCAACGGCAGATCCGCATACCAAAGAGGTATTGAGATACGGGAAGGCATTGGTAGATGGATTTGGAGTTATAAAATCTGGAAAGAAATTTTCAGTTGAACTCATAGAGCTTATTTACAGGAACATAAAGGAGGAAAATGATGGCATTCGTGATCTTTCCGTTTATATCGGAAATGATTATAGAAGAATTTACACGCCTCCATGTTGCAGGGATGTGATTTTAGATAAATTGAATAATTGGATTTCGGTTGCCAACTCAAAATCCGATGAGATAGACCCTCTTATTAAAATGGCAATCCTGCACTACCAGTTTGAAGCGATCCATCCGTTCAAAGACGGTAACGGAAGAACGGGCAGGGTGGTCAATGTATTGCTGCTCTCGGCATACGATTTGCTGGATAATCCCGTCCTGTACCTCTCGAAATACATCAACGAACACAAGAACGATTACTACCGGCTATTAATAGGTGTAACCGAAAACAACAACTGGGAAGAGTGGATACTCTTTATGCTTAAAGCCGTAGAAGAAACTTCGAAATATACCCTTGACAAGGTATTCACCATAATCGAATTGTTCAATAATATAAAAGAGAAGATGCAGCGTGAAGCGCCGGAAATTTACAGCTTTGAATTGCTGGAGTCTTTGTTCACGCAGGTCTATTGCAAATACGCCTTCCTAGTAGAAAAGGAGATCGCATCAAGAAACACCGCAAGCAAATATCTGAATAGACTGGTAGAAATCGGGATTCTTGAAAAGGAGAAGGTGGGAAACGAGTTTATCTTCAAAAATAAGGGTCTGTATGAGATATTAAAGAAGTGATGAAATGCACAGAGTAAACGAGAAGATGGGCGTTTATCAGAGGGAACGCACAGGTATTGTGCATACCGCACAGGAGGCGCACAAAAAATCAAAGCATTTGTGCAAACTATCAAATAATGGGCCAAAAGGTGAAGCTGGTATGAGCGGAAGGGAATTGATTAAAAATGAAGAAATTCAGAACGGGATTTATACCATCCGCGATGTTCAGGTAATGCTGGATAATGATTTAGCCATTTTTTATGGTGTAAAACCAATCAGACTAAGAGAACAGGTGAAAAGAAATATCAAACGTTTCCCCTCAGATTTCATGTTTCAACTCACAGAAGAAGAGGTCGATCATATGGTATCGCAAAATGCGATACCGTCAAAGCAGCATCTGGACGGTTGAGATGCTTACAAGGTTGGAGGGAATGAAGTGATGAATGGTGAAAAAGGTGAACGCTGATGAGTGAGTGGAAGGAATGTAAGCTGGGTGATGCAGCTTTTGAAATAATTGATGGTGACAGGGGGAAAAACTCCCCTAAAAAGGATGATTTCTTTGAAAGCGGTTATTGTCTTTTTCTGAATACAAAGAACGTAACTACTAATGGATTTGAATTTACTGAATTAAACTTCATAACAAAAGAAAAAGATGAGCTGTTAAGAAAAGGAAAATTAAAAAGATATGATTTGGTGTTAACTACAAGAGGAACCGTTGGTAACGTTGGCTTCTATAATGAAAACATACCTTTTGACAACATACGAATAAACTCAGGCATGGTAATAATCCGACCTAATGGAATAAACGAAAATTTCAATTATCAACTATTCAAGTATTTGAAAAGAGATTTTGAAACTTTTACTTCGGGAAGTGCACAACCCCAGTTGCCCATCAGGGATTTAAAAGAAATGTCTTTCTTGCTCCCTCCTCTCCCCGAACAGCGCGCCATCGCCTCTGTTCTTTCCAGTCTCGACGACAAGATAGACCTGCTCCACCGCCAGAATAAGACCCTCGAAGCCATGGCGGAAACGCTGTTCAGACAGTGGTTTGTGGAGGAGGCGGATGAGGAGTGGGAGGAAGATAGTCTTCTCGAACTTATTCAGTTAGTTGGTGGCGGCACTCCAAAAACTTCAATTCTAGATTATTGGGATGGTGATATACCTTGGTTAGCTGGTGGTGATATCGCAACTAACCACAAATCATTTGTGAATTACGCAGAAAAAAGAATTACCGAGGCGGGGTTAAATAATAGCTCAGCTAAGCTATTGCCTAAATATGGAACTGTGATTTCTGCAAGAGGTACAGTAGGAAAATATAGTATACTTGCTGAACCGATGGCTTTTAGTCAGTCAAATTATGGCATACTTCCCAATATTAAAAATTGTTTTTTCTTTACATACTTGCTAATAAACCATGTTGTTGAAGAATTGCAGTCTTCAGCATATGGAAGCGTTTTTGATACGATAACGACCACTACTTTTAAAGAAAATAAAGTTCCCATACCAACAGAAACGGAAACCGTGCAATTTGAAAAATCAATTTCCCCATATTTTCAAAAAATGTTTATGAACAAATACCAAATCTGCACCCTTGAAAAACTGCGGGATACGCTGTTGCCTAAATTGATGAACGGGGAAGTTAGGGTTGAAATGGAGGGTATAAAATATGAAAATTAGTAGAATAAAAATTGAAAATTTCAAGTGTTTTGAAGCATTTGATCTGACGCTAAACGGCGGACTTAATATTTTAGTTGGAGATAATGAGGCTGGTAAATCGACAATTTTAGAAGCGATTCATTTAGCTCTAACAGGCTTATTTAACGGAAGATATTTAAAAAATGAATTGACACAATACCTTTTTAATAACCAAGTTGTAGCTAAATACTTATATGATTTAGACCAAGGAAAAGTTGCAATTCCGCCATACATTTTAATTGAGATATTTATTAGTGGCGAAGATTTGCCATCGTTTGAAGGCAACGGCAATAGCGAAAAAATTAAAGAATGTGGCATTTCTTTAAAAATTGCTTTTGATGATAAGTATCAAGCTGAGTATGAACAATTAATACAAAAAGGGGATGTCAAAACGCTACCGATTGAATACTATGACATTTTTTGGACTTCTTTCGCTCGAGAAAACATTACGGCAAGAAGCATTCCAATAAAGTCGGCAATGATTGATTCATCAAGTAATCGTTACCGGAATGGTTCAGATATTTATATTTCTCGAATTGTTCGCGATAATTTAGAACCTGGAGATATTGTAGATATTTCGCAAGCACACAGAAAAATGAGAGAAAATTTCATGAGAGATACCTCCATACGAGCAATAAATGATAAAATCAAACAAAGCGTGAAAATATCTGATAAAAATGTAGAGTTATCTGTTGAACTGTTATCTAAAAATGCATGGGAAAACAGTTTGATAACTTATCTGGACGATGTTCCTTTTCATTACATAGGTAAAGGTGAACAATGTATTGTTAAAACAGAGTTGGCGTTAGCTCATAAAAAATCAAAAGAAGCTAGTATAATTCTTATAGAAGAACCTGAGAATCACCTTGCACATTCAAAACTTAATCAGTTTGTACACAGCATAAAAGAACATTGCGAAGACAAACAAATAATCATTTCAACTCATAATAGTTTTGTAGCCAATAAATTGGGATTAGATAATTTGATTTTGTTGAACGATAGTAAGACCACACGCCTTAACGATTTGAAACTGGAAACGAAGAGTTTCTTTGAGAAAATATCGGGGTATGATACATTAAGACTAATTCTCTGTAAAAAAGCCATTTTAGTGGAGGGTGATTCTGATGAATTGGTGTTGCAAAAAGCCTATATGTTACAAAATAGAGGGAAACTTCCTATTGAAGATGGAATCGATGTAATTTCTGTAGGGACTTCATTTCTAAGATTTTTAGAAATAGCAGAAAAAATAAATAAGCCAGTTGTGGTCGTTACAGATAATGATGGAGATGTAGAGGCGGTTCATAAAAAATATGAAAACTATCTTGGTGACAAAGCAAAGCTAGATATTAAAATATGTTTTGATAGCACGGTAGACACCGGTGATTTAATGCTTGGAACAAAACCTTTCAACTACAACACTTTGGAACCTAAATGGTTGAAAGTCAATGATCTACAAAACGTTAATAAAATTTTAGAAACTGGTTTTGATCGACTTGATGATTTACATAAGTACATGAAACAAAATAAAACTGAATGTGCACTGAAAGTATTTGATACGAAAGAAGAGTTGAAATTCCCAGGCTATATTATAGAGGCAATAAAGTGAGGATATGAAAACAAATAAACTTATTATTGCAGCAGCCGGTGCTGGAAAAACGACATTTCTTGTAAAAGAAGCTTTGAAACAAAAAGATGGCAATGTTCTTATTACAACATATACTCTGGCTAATGAAGAAGAAATACGTAAAAAGATCATTGAAATAAACAAGTGTATTCCTGAAAACATTACGGTACGAACATGGTTTTCGTTTTTACTTCAGCATGGTGTTAGGCCATATCAAGGGTGTCTATTTGAAAAAAAGGTCAAAGGAATGATTTTAGTTAACAAACAATCAGCTTTTAGATATAAACATGAAAACGGTTTTCCTGTATACCACAAAGAAGAAAATATTCCGAAGCACTATTTTACTGATACATTTAAAATATATTCAGATAAACTTTCAAAGTTTGTTTTCAAATGTAATCAAAAAAGTGATGGTGCTGTTATTGATAGATTGAGCAGAATTTATTCGCATATATTCGTAGATGAAGTTCAAGATTTAGCTGGATATGACCTAGAATTATTAAAACTACTCTTTGGAAGTGATTCAAATATTCTTATGGTTGGTGATCCACGACAGGTGATTTACCTTACACACAACGAAAGAAAATTTGAAAAATATAGGGATGGGAAAATAAAGGATTTCATACAGAATAAATGCAAGAATAGCAACTGTGAAATTGATGAAGAAACATTGAATTTATCACATAGAAACAATGAACTAATTTGTAGTTTTTCATCAAAACTCTATCCTACTTTTACAGCTTGTACATCAAATCAAAAAGAAGTTACAAAGCACGATGGTGTTTTTTTAGTAAAAAAACAAGATGTTAAAAAGTATTTGGATGCTTATAACCCTGCACAATTGAGAAATAGTATAAAAGTAGAAGTCAATAAAAACTATAAAACAGTAAATTTTGGTGATTCTAAAGGGTTGACATTTGACAGAGTTCTTATTTATCCCACAGATCCGTTTGTTAATTGGTTAATTAATAATAATTCTAACTTTAAACCAACAAGCCGCTCAAAATTCTACGTTGCTATCACAAGAGCAAGACATAGTGTGGGAATTGTGTATGATTTCGATTCATCATTGAAGATTGAGGGAGTAAAATTTTATGAACAGAATAACTGAAAACACGATAGAAAAACTTGTCATCGAACTCCTCGAAAAACAGGGTTACCAGTACGCTTGCGCCCCAGACATTGCCCCGGACAGCGATACTCCAGAACGGAACAGATTTGAAGATGTGTTATTATTAGAGTGCCTGCAATCAGCCGTTGGTAGAATAACCCAAAACAAGGCAAAAACCATTGATACCAAAGATGATCCGGGAATAAACGGCAACCAAATCAGCACCCTCGAAAAACTCCGTGATACGCTCTTGCCTAAATTGATGAGTGGTGAAGTCAGGGTAAAATTAGAGCAACAAGAGGCTGGTATATGAACAAAAGAGATATTGTAAAACAAGAATCCGATTTCGTCCTCGACACCGGAAACGACGTAAAAGTAAAAAATAAAAAAGTACAAATACGAAACAGCACTGTGGAATTTCTGATTTTCACAAAACAGAACAATAAAAATACTATAGGGGTTCGCATTGAAGATGAAACGGTATGGCTTACTCAAAAGCTGATGAGTGTTTTGTTTGAAAAAGGTCGCAGTACTATAACAGAGCATTTACAAAACATCTTCGAAACAGGCGAATTAAAAGAGAGTTCAGTATGTCGGGATTTCCGACATACTGCCGAAGATGGGAAAGAATATACTACGAAATTCTACAATCTCGATGCCATTATTGCCGTTGGATTTCGGGTAAATTCAGAACGTGCAACCCAATTCCGTCAATGGGCAATTAATATCTTGCGAGATTTTGCTATTCGCGGTTATGTGCTTGATAATGAACGGTTAAAAAACGGTTCTTTTTTCAATAATGAAATAACAAAAACATTCTTCGCTACAGTACAGAATAAATTACATTTTGCCACCCATGGGAACACTGCCGCTGAACTGATAATGGAGCGGGCAAACAGTAACAAAGAACACATGGGTTTAACTACATGGAAAAATGCGCCTCATGGAAAAATCATAAAACCAGATGTATCTATTGCCAAGAATTATCTCTCAGAAAAAGAGATAAAAGCATTAGATCGTATTACTACAATGTACCTTGATTATGCAGAAGATCAGGCAGAACAAAATATTCCAATGACAATGGAAGATTGGTCGAAAAAGCTGAATGTCTTTTTACAATTCAATAATCGCGAACTATTAGATAATCCCGGCAAAGTAGCACAAGAGATAGCAAAAGCATTCGCTGAAAGTGAATTTGGGAAGTACCGCATAGTGCAAGACCAGTTATTCGAATCCGATTTTGATAAAATGATTAAAAAATTGGAAGATAACAGCGAAGGGAAAGTGTAATGCCTGCAAACAAAAAATTACCCGACAATCAAATTACCGTCTATCAAGCCCCAGATGGAAAAATCAACATTGAAGTGCTATACGCTAATGAAAACATCTGGCTCCCCCAGAAGCGGATTGCGGAACTGTTCGATGTAGACCGTAGTGTTGTTACCAAGCACCTGAAGAACCTCTTCTCTGATAACGAGTTACAGGAATATTCAGTGTGTGCAAGTTTTGCACATACTGCCGAAGATGGCAAGGAATACCAGACAAAGTTTTATTCGCTTGAAGCAATTGTCGCGGTGGGATACCGGGTGAACTCAGAGCGTGGCACGCAATTCAGGCAATGGGCAATTTCAATTCTTCAGCAATATATCCATAAAGGCTTTGCAATCGACAGCAATAGATTTAAATATGGTTCCCGTTTCAGCACACGCTATTTTGATGACTTACTCGAAGAGATCCGTGATATCCGTTCCAGTGAGCGGATGTTGTATCAGAAGATTACCGATATTTACGCTACTTCTATTGACTATTCGCCAAAAGCAGAGGATACAAAAAAGTTCTTTGCGACGGTACAGAATAAACTGCACTTTGCCATTACCGGGCAGACCGCCGCGGAAGTTATCGCCACACGAGCTAGGAGCGACAAAACAAATATGGGATTGACATCATGGCGAAAAGGACATGGCGGTAAAA
>QENJ01000094.1 GCA_013374505.1 Candidatus Methanophagaceae archaeon | reverse complement strand
GCGGAAACGAATAAGCGAGATGCGGACGATGGATCTGGAACCCGATAGAACGGCGAAAGAAACGGTGCATCGGGAGGACGTGGCTATCGGGCTGCAGCCACAGAAAGATGGACAGAAGCAAATAACCGCGTTTGGTGACGATTCGATATTGACTATCTTTGTGGACCCGAGAGAGACAAGGTCGGGCATCGCGAAATTCCTGGCAAAAGCGGGTGTGGACCTGAAATTGCAGAATTTGGGTGTGGGTGACTACATTGTATCTGATAGAGTCTGCATAGAGCGAAAAAGCACGACTGATTTCCTTGACTCGCTAGTAAATAAACGCAGGAATTTGTTCGAGCAGATTCATCGGTTGAAGACCGAGTATGAAAAGCCGCTGCTTATTATTGAGGGTGAATCAATATACGGGCAGAGGAACGTGCATCCGAATGTGGTGAGGGCTGTAATGGCTACCATTGCCATTGATTACTCGGTGCCTATATTACAAACGCGGGACGTTGCGGACACGGCATCTTTAATATATGTGATTGCGAAGCGCGAGCAAATGCCGACTAAAACTGAGCCGAATCCTCATGGTAAGAAGCCATCGGCGTCGTTACAAGAGCAGCAGGAATATTTCATCTCGGCATTGTCTAATATTGGTATCGTGACGACGAGGAATCTGCTAAGACGGTTTAAGACTGTTGAGCGTATTATGGCAGCCTCAAAAGAGGAATTGATGGAGGTTGAGAATGTGGGTGAGAAGACCGCAGAGCATATAAAAAAGGTGTTGAGCACGGAATATAAGGGGTAAAAGAATGGCAAATGTGGCGGATTACACATCGGGCAAGATACTTGAAGATGCCGAAACGATGTTGAAGGCGATATTCGGGACACAAGCCTATAATCGTATCGAAAGTTGCCGGGGAATACATGGAGATATGCTGTTCATCACCGCGAGTTTGTGTTTATTGGACTATGGAAAGAACGGGGTTGAAGTGCATGAGGAACACCAGAAACTAAATTTATTACGTGGATGAGAAAGAATATCCAAAAGGGGTATATACGCATTGCGCAGATATCGAAGTTATACGCAAGTCAATCGCACTAAAAACTTTAAGGGGGCAAAAAACCGGAAGTATTATATTTATGCAGCCCCTTACTTAATATTCATAACGGAAGGAACACAATGAAAAAGGAATACAACCAGGTCTACCAATTCAAGATTACACTGAAAGGCATAAAACCCCCGATTTGGCGGCGGATACAAGTCCCGGAAACGTATACATTTTGGGAACTACATTTAGCTATACAAAACGCTATGGGCTGGACTGATTATCATCTCCATGAATTCGAGCTGGTGAATCCCGAAACGGGTTTAAAGCTGCTTATAGGAACCCCGAATGAAGATTTTGCTGACGAAGTTCTTCTAGAATTGAACCAAAACATAGCTGACTATTTCTCTATGGAAAATCAGTCGGCAGTTTATACCTATGATTTCGGTGATAGCTGGGAACACAAGATACAATTGGAAAAGATACTTCCACGCGAAAAGGGCGTTAAGTATCCGATTTGTATCAAAGGGAAAAGAGCATGCCCTCCTGAAGATTGCGGGGGAACATGGGGATATGAAGAGCTTTTGGCAATCATAAAAGATCCCAAACACGAAGAGTATGAAGAAATGTTGGAGTGGCTGGGTGGCGAATTTGACCCTGAACATTTTGACGTGGAAGAGATTAGTTTTTATGAACCGGATAAATATCTTAAGAAGGTATTGGGGTAGATTCTGCGTATTCGATTTGAAAGCAAAGAAGTTATCAAAGAGCGCTAATGCTAAAAGCAAGGACTAACGAAATTGTATGACCGATATTGGGATGCTGTGGAAGAGCACGGGGACATTATTCTCGGGCTGTACAAAAGATTCGAGGCTAAAAAGCCCGTTATGCTATTGGACCTCCAGGAACAGAAGATATACGCATATCCATATAACGATTTCAAGTCGGATTTGACCGAAAGGTCTCAGGTTCAATTGGAAGAGCAATACGAGGCGGCTATTTTGGATAACAAGATGGTAGTCTTTGTACGGGATAATGAAAAGGAGGAACTTGTATCATATTCGGTGGAATATTGAGCGATTCGACCTAAAGGGCGGAAGTTTAAAGTATTTTTAGTGACAACTCTTGTAATTACTATTCAAATTTGCTAAGTGCCTGTTTGCAAACGAAGTAAAAAAACATGGACTACAAAAAAGCGTATCCATATTTGAAAGCCCTTCTGGATGCGGCAATAGAAGCAGCACCAAATTGGGCAAAAGCTCCCGGTAAGTTTGTCTCTTCATTATCTGAACAACTAAAAAATCAAGGGGAAGAGGGAAATAAACAACTTGAACAGGAGATAAATAGTATTTCAGAAGATGAATTGCGGGCAATTATCAAAGATGCAGGATGCAACCAGAAGGAGAATATTGAGCTAATAGTTGTGGCAGTAAAATTAATCCCTGAGATTTTACATCGGTTTGATAAAGTAGATGAGGCACATGATGAAATCAAAAGGCTTTTGCTCAAGCTTTTGCAGCAAAAGCTACCATCTATTCAGTTCCCCTTTCCACCCAGTTTCCACAACCAAACCCCGCCTGAGCCAAACTTTGTTGGTCGGAAAGAGATGCTTGAAACTATCACCGACTGGTACAATAATCCCGAAGTACGAGTTGGAGCACTCATTGGCTGGGGCGGCGTAGGAAAATCAGCCCTGGTACGTAACTGGTACGATGCTCTTGAATCTAATAATATCAAGCCAGATGGTATCTTCTGGTGGGGTTTTTATCGTAACGCTTATCTTGAACAATTTCTGAATGCCCTGTTACGATATGTTAGCCAAGGTCAAATAGAGCCGGAAACAATAAAAAGCACCTGGGAGAAGACAGATCGGATAAAGGAGTATATTCATCAGGGAGCCTACTTAATCATACTTGATGGGCTTGAGCAGATGCAAAAATCAGCATCCGGGGACGAATTTGGAAAGATGATACATCGCGAATGTGCCGAATTGCTTCGTTATTTTGCGGATGTCTCTAAAGGCCTATGTTTGATTACTACCCGCTATCCATTAAAAGATTTGGATGCATGGCATGAGCGTAGTTACAAGGAGCGGTCATTGATTGACTTGAGCATTCCTGATTCGTTGCAAATGCTGAGAAGACGAGGTGTGAAGGGAAGCGATGAAGATATAACAAAGGTTATCAACAGATATAAAGGACATGCACTGAGTTTGACATCTGTGGCTGGCTATTTAAATAGGTACTATGATGGCAATATAAAACAGGCACCGGAGGTCGAATTTATCCTGGGTGATAGTGAGCGATTTAAGGATGTGAATAAGCTATTACGTAAATACGCGGAGAAGATGTCTGAGTCGGAGCGGATATTTTTGAACATCTTCTCGCTATTTCGCACGGAAGTAACAGAAAATGATTTTGCAGGTGTCTTTCGGCATGAAATAGAGGACACAAAATTCAATGATGTGTTAGTTAACATGAATGAACTTGATTTCAGAGACCTGATTAACGGTTTGGTGGACTGGCGGCTCATTTCTTATGATGAGACGGGAAAAACGTATGCAACACACCTCTTGATCAAGGGCTATTTCGAATCCGATTTTGATGAGAAGAATAAGAAGCTCTATCATAAACGCATCTATCAGTACATTGGCGAGTATGCGCCTGAGCAGCCTGAAACCTTAGAGGAGATGCAGCCTCTCTTTGAGCAGGTCTATCACGGCTGTGCCGCCGGGCTTTATGATGAGGTACTTTATGATGTTTTTTGGGAGAAAATACACAGAAAGGAGGAACGTTTCATTGTTCATAAACTTGGTGCTTGGAAAACAGACCTATCTCTTGCAAAAACATTCTTCCCGGAAGGTGACCTTTCACAAATGCCACTTGTAAGCAAAAAACGCGCGCAAAACTTTCTACTCAATGAAGCAGGACTGGCGCTTCATATTACAGGTAGGCCAAAAGAGGCTGAAAAATTATTTATTCGATACATAAATATGGGAATCGAAGACAAAGACTGGATAAATGTCTCTGTGGGTTATCGAAACATAGCGGACCTTCAATTTCGATCTGGTGAACTTGTCTCTGGACGTGAGAGCGCCAAGAAGGCGCTTGATGCAGCAGAGAAAGCAAATTCCGATCAGTCTATCAGGACTTCAAAAGCATATCTTGCCTGGATACTACACCTCTTGGGCAAAAACGAAGAAGCGGACAAATGGTTCCTTCAGGCGGATGAGCTTCAAATAAAGATTGATGGTGATCGGCTTTACGGTTTCTCTGGAAACAATTATGCTGACTTTCTTATTTCAATTAATAAAAGTTATGAGGCGTTTGAACTAACAATACAAAACATTGAGATTTGCAAAAGAAACAATTTTGTAAACAGCATCTCAGGATGTCACCGCAGCCTGGGCGCTATTGAAAGAATAAGAGGAAACCATAATGAGGCTGAAACTCACCTTCAAAAGGCTCTTGAGCTTGCTCGCAAGGTTGGCATGCCAGAACTTGAAATCAAAACCATGCTTGAATCCAGCAGGCTGCAATTAGATATGGGAAGATCTGAAGATGCTATTCGTGCAGCAAAAGAAGTCCAGAAGATTTGTGCCCGGACGGGCTTTAAACTCTATGAGCTAGAGGCTGAGGTGGTCCTATCAAAGGCATATCTGGCACTAACAGACTTTGAGCAAGCCAAAACCTTTGCTCATTCAGCATACGAAAAAGCTATTGCTATGCTCTACCGCTGGTCCGAGGGTGATGCTGCGCATTTGCTCGGCGAACTCTATTTGAAGGAGGGTGATAAAGTGGAAGCAAGAGAATGGCTAAAGAAAGCGGTTGCATGCAGGAAAGAGATTTTGGATCCGGAAGTGAAAGACTCGGAAAGGATGCTTAAAAGTTTATAACAAAAACCAAATTATATTATAAGTGAGAACGATGGTGGGAAAAATTAAAGCAAGAATAGTTATTGATGATAAAATAAGGCATGGAAAACCAATTATTAAGGGAACAAGAATAACGGTAGATGAAGTTCTGGGGGCTCTAATAGGCGGTATGAATTACGCTGAAATTGAGAGCGAATATGGTATAGAACGGGGAGATATACTTGCCGTGATAGAGTATACAGCCTCTTTTGTTAGAGGCGAGGAAATAAAACCTGTTGGTATAAAAGCATGAGATTCTTTCTTGATGCTAACATGCCTTATTCTTCTAAGGACATCTTCAAAAATTTTGGTCTGGTAAACCATGCAGGAGATATTGGTTTGGCAAGAGCAACAGATAGAGAGATCATTGAATATGCCACAGAACGCAAAGCGATTCTTGTCACTAAGGACTTGGAGTTTGCCAATGTTCTCATCTATCCCATTAATTCGCATTCGGGAGTAGTAGTTCTGAAATTACCATTTTACTTTACCGCAAAGCAAATAAATAACGCTTTGAAAGAATTCCTGTCTTCTCTTGATGTGAAAAAGTTAGAGAATGCAGTAACCATCGTTGAATTGGGAAGATATAGAATGCGAAGATGAAAGGGGATATCGAATTATGCAAAGCTATTATGAAGTAAATAGGGAGCTGCACGACGAATGGGGCGAAAAATTCAAAGCGTTTATTGAAAGTCTGAAAGGGAAAGAGCTGTGTGTAATCCTTTTCTGCTCAAAGGCTAAAGGCGAAGATAATTTATTGAGTGATTTCGATCTGCTGATCATCACAAAAGATAAAGAAAGTCGGGTATTGGATATTGAGTTCCCTGCTGATTTGTTCTGCTATACCCTCGAAGATTGCCTAAAAGGGATTAAGAATCGGAATACAATTCTTTTAGATGCGTTTACACAGGGAAAGGCTATATTTGATAATATTGATGTATTCGATTTTTTGAAAAATGAAGTGAAATATGCGGTTGAGAGAAGTGGATTGATACGGTGTGTGGATGATTGGTTGGTACAGGCGGTGGTGTGAAAGGTTGTTTGATGGATTTAAGTTGTATTAGCTTGTGGCTGCGATAGTCATATCAAAGGCGTATCGGGACTAAACGATATTGAGCCTCCCAAAGACTTTGCGTAATCGGCATACGAAAAGCTATTGGTATGAACTACCGCTGGCAAGAGGGAGATGCGGCGCATTTGCTTGGAGAAATCTATTTGGCTATAAAGTGGACGCAAGAGAGTGGCTGGAGAAAGCGGTTGCAAGTAGTGAAGAGATTATGGATCCGGAAGTGGAAGAGTCGGAAAGGATGCTTGAAGGGTTGTAATCATAAATCAAGCGAAATGACATAAACAGATCAAAGCTACTGGCGTTACGATCATTTAAGGTAAAACACAAAGGGAAGAATATGGTAGAACATAATGTAATTGAAATAGGAGACCTACGTCTAATCGAAGGGAAAGACATTTGCACTAATAATATTAAATCAATAGAAGATTTTAAAGATTTAAACAAAAAAATTGAAAGAAGAATTAAACTCTATCAATTAGATGACTTACTTTTAAAAATACATGAAACATCTTTAAAACATGAAGACACAGAAAATAATTATCTAGATTTTATTGCCGGAAGTATAGCTAAATATGCTCTGCTCAATTCCAATGTTTACAGTGGTTTGTTTCCTGTATATGACGAGGAGTTTCGTGAACTTACTCGCATGATTACAGAATGCTTAATATATGATCCTGAATTTGAGAAAGAACGTAAGCTTATGGTAGATCAAGAAAAACGGGCTGCATCTCTTTTACTTAGAAAAATCGGAAGTCAAGCAAGATGGAATATAAGTCTTCATAATACGTTAGGTAGAACAATTTTCCTTTATGATGAAATGATAAAAAATGACAAAACACCTACCTTTATTAAAGAACTTGTAAATTTTAAATTTGAAGAAAAATTCGGATTACCTCTGCTTGATTTTATTAAAATCGGTTTTCTTCTATGGGCAGGGTCAAAAGAACCAGGAGGGATGAATAGAGATTTTTTCGAAAATGGCCGAAGACAAGAAATGCCCATACCAAATGACAAAATTGTTCAAAATTGTCTTGAGCACGTTGCATGTAATCCATATCAATTCAAAAAAATTTGCAGGGAACGAGAATTAATGGAAGGAGATCTTCACGCATATAAATTCAACCCGTTATTTGAATATCCGATAATTCGACCCTGGAAAGGTAATCATCACGAAAAACCAAAAGATGATAAATTTGTAGCTCCTGTTCCTAATTTAGTACTGTATCGGTTTACAACAGGTTTATATTACCAATTGTTTAATACTTACAAAGAAACATTTTCTATGGCTTTTGGGGATCTATTTGGATTATATGTTGGGGAGTTATTAGAGTGGTGTGAATTATCAGGGAAAATTCTAACAGAGAACGACATTGAGAAATATCTTCCAATTTATAAAGGAAAGAAACCCGATTATGTTGTTTTTTGTGATGAAGGTGCTATCCTTATTGAGTGTAAAGCAACAAAATACACGCAAGATATGTATGAACACGGTCTAAACGCAGAAGCAAAAAGTTGTATTGACCAAATCGCAAAAGCTATTGAACAAATGAATGAATTTGAGACTCAAATCCCAGCATTAACCAAAGCATGTGGAATTAATTACACCGATTTACAAGTACATAAAGTAATCATTTCATTTGAAAACCTCTTAGGATTGAAGGAAGGCCCTTTTAGAAATTGGATTGATCGGAAAAAACGAGAAGAAGGAATTAAGACCGATTGGCAAACCTTATGGGTATGGTATCTTGAAGAGGTCCAACCACATATAGCCAAAGGGGCTAATTTATGGTCATTTTTAATAGATAATGAAAAAAAATCTTTTGATAAGATTATAAAGGAAATGGAATCTGAAACGGGAGCTAGATATACCGACGGTGTTCTTTATAAATACGAAAAAAGAATTTTTGATGAATTGACAAAAAATGGTGAATTGTTGAAAAAATTGGGTTAAAATAAATACGTTGATAGTTGAAACTTTTACTAAAGAAAGGTAATAAATATGAGCGCACGAATATGAACCCGAACCTGATAACTGACTTTCTAAATAAACAAAACGTCTTTGCCGTTATCGGCGTTTCTCGCAACCCTGCGAAATACGGCCATCAAGTGTACAAAGACCTGAAAGAAGCAGGTTACGTAGTTTACGCCGTGAACCCAACATTAGACGAAATCTTAGGCGACCGCTGCTACCACTCGCTGAGCGAACTGCCCGAAATGCCAGACGTTGTTGATACCGTAGTCCCACCCGCGGTAACCGAAAAAGTAGTAACAGAATGCAAAGAATTGGGCATAGCGCGAGTATGGATGCAGTCCGGCTCAGAATCCGAACGAGCGATAAACTTCTGCACGCGAAACAACATAAATGTAGTGCATGACGTATGCGTGATGGTAAAGCGGAGAGCGTCTCCACCGACAAAATACTAAACCTTTAAATACGCAGATAAAAGAATTGTAAAAAGGGACGATGGAAGAGCTAAAAAAAGGTGGGATATTCACTATCTCGGACATGAGCAATGTGCGGATAAACATAGGCGAGATAGTGGAAGAAGAGGAAGAATGGGAGCCAATGGGACCGCACCCCATGCCGCGTATCGCTACGCTTCGAGACTGGGACTTCAAGCTTTTGAACCGCTACAAGCCGTTTTACGCACCGGTTTGCGATATGTGCTGTCTTTGCACGTACGGTAAATGTGACCTTACAGGTAACAAAAAAGGTGCTTGTGGCATAAGGATGGACGCACAACAGGCACGAATTGTTCTTCTTGCTTGTTTAGTGGGCTGTAGTGCGCATTGTGGGCATGGACGTCATCTGTTGCACGACATGATAAATAAATTCGGCCGGGACGTACCGATAGATTTTGGGCCTGAGGTAGATATAGAAGCGCCATTAACGCGATTGGTATGCGGTATAAAACCGAAGACAATCGGCGATTACGATAGAGTATTCAGTTACATAGAAGAGCAGATAGTTCAGTTAGCAGATGCGCTTCATACCGGGCAGGAGGGCTCGTACATGGACTTCGAGTCGAAAGCGTTACACATGGGTATGCTCGATTCACTGAACAAAGAAGCTGCGGATATTATTCAGATTGCGTGTTATAAGCTGCCTTCGGGCTTCCCGGGCGATGGACC
>QENJ01000093.1 GCA_013374505.1 Candidatus Methanophagaceae archaeon | reverse complement strand
GAGGTACTCCATTATTAAATCCCAATGCCATAGCCCAGCCTTTGTGTCGTTCAAGGAATTTTAAGCCTTTTTCTCGCGTTTTGAAGCGACATAAACGCACAAATAGCAAAAAATTAATCATGGCGGAAGCGGGATATTTGTAGCCATCGCATGCCTGCAATCCTTCGGGTTTCACAAGAAACATTCGACACATCCTGAAAAAGCTTATACCGCTCTTTGGATTGTCAATGTCCAGTTTCACCGCCAAAAAAACAGCAAGTTCTAAGAAGAAACGCAATCCGCCGAATTTGTGCGTGTCATAGTGAAAATCCTTTAAATCTTCCTCGGAAAAGAAGAAGAATTCTGTGATCGTATCTTTCATGTTTTCCTCCATCTAAATCTAATTAAATTAGCAAAATGGTATATCTAAACAATATGAGGGGAATATATTCTTGGAAAGGTGATTATTCATCAAAAAGAAATCAAGTGAAACTTTAAAGACACAATAACAGTTTACAGTCCTGTGGATATAGTTGCTACTGGCCCTGATAAACTTATCGTTAGTGGTTGACCTTGATATAAACCTAGGACACAATAACATGTAAATGACGCTATGACAAAAGTAACTCTGGATTTGCCAATAGGGAAAATTGTGCGGATTCTCTCTCCGCTATCTTCGGAAGAACGTGGAGTACTGAAACCTAAATTCATATCAATTGAAGAAGTTTTAAAGCTAAATGGGCTAATAATCGGTGGGTGGCGATGCTTTGATAGATTCAGAGTGGCTCAACGATGAATGGAATATGAGTGGATATAGGAAAAAACAGAAATATTTATAACGACAGAATACCTGCTATAAAATTGAACTAAAAGTAAAAATAGGGGGAGGAGTTATAGAATGAGAATACGGGATAAACCTGCGTGGGCGACTATAGCATTTATATTGGTGATAGCCATAAACGGCATGACGCTTTGTACTGCTGTTAGTGACGGTTCAATGAATTACACCTTAAATCGTTCAGATGAGACGCAGATGCACGTTCACGATGGTGCCACAATCACTGTACCAGACGACTATACAAGAATTCAGTGGGCAGTGGATAATGCTTCCGCTGGCGATACCGTCATCGTGAATAGCGGCACTTACTACGAGAACGTGAACGTAACAAAACAACTCATTTTGCAGGGCATGGACACTGGCACGGGCAACCCGGTTATAAACGCAAACGGCAACGGTAGTGCGATTATATTGAGCGCGGAGGGTATCACGCTAGAGCGATTCACGGCACTAAACGCCTCAGAGGATGGTGCTGCAGGGATAAATGCAACCGCAAGCAACTGCACTATTACTGGTAACAACCTAAGCGACAACAATTACGGCATCCGTATCTACGAATCCGGTAACTGCACCGTTACAGGCAACAATGCCCGCGACAACGACTACGGCATCTACCTCTACTATTCCAGCAACAATACCGTTTCTGGCAATACATTTGTAAATGATGGGCTCTTTGTTTACTATTCCTACCAAAATACCGTGGAGGCAAATACGGTAAATGGTAAGCATCTTGTTTATCATGAGGGAACGTCCGATACAGAGGTTACAGATGCGGGACAGGTGATACTTGTGAATTGTAATAATATCAAGGTAGAGTCACAGAATTTGTCCAACACGTGCATTGGTGTAATGCTATGGCAGACCGAAGATAGCTTAATCTCAAACAATATAGTTCGCAACAACAGTAGGTACGGTATCAACCTCTACGATTACAGTAGCAATAACGTCATCACCGACAATACCGCCAGCAGCAACAACTATCACGGCATCTTACTTACCAGTTTCAGCAATAACAACCTCGTTTATGGTAATAATGCCAGCAGTAACCACTACCAGGGCATCATAGTCACTTATTCCTGCAGTAACAATACCATTTCTGATAATTATATCTGCAACAATGACTACAACGGTATCTTCCTTAACTCTTCCAGTAACAATAGCATCTCTGGCAACATCGTTTCTAAGAACGGCAGGTACGGCATCTTACTTTACGATTACAGTAGCAACAATACCGTTATAGACAATAACGCCTGCAACAATTTAAATCACGGCATCTACCTTGACCATTTCTGCACTAACAATAACATTACCGGCAACGCTGTCGGTAGCAATAGCGAACATGGCGTCTTCCTCAACAATGCCAGCAGCAATAATAGCATCACAGCCAATGACGTTTGCAACAATAACTATACCGGCATCGTCCTTGAATCTTCCTGCAATGATAATAACATTAAGGGCAACTACGTCTGCAACAACAACCTGTACGGTATATTACTCTACGATAACAGTAGCAACAATACTGTCAGAGATAATAACGCCTGCAATAATAACCATAACGGCATTTACCTCGACTCTTTCTGCACTAACAATAACATTACCGGCAACAACGTCTCCAACAACAGCGAACACGGCTTCCACTTCCGCCATTTCAGCAGCAATAACAGCATCTCAGACAACATAGCATGCAACAATACCTACTTCGGTATCTCGATCGTATCTACCTGTAACGACAACAGCATTATCGGCAACAACGTCTGTAACAATACCTACAGCGGTATATTCATCGCGGAGTCTGGCAGTAATAACCTCATCGGCAACAACGTCTCCAATAACAACGAATTCGGCATATTCATATATGTCAACTCCAGTAGCAATAGCATTACCGGCAACAACGTCTCCAACAATAGCCACGGTATCAGCATCCAATCTTCCAGCAATTACAATAACATTACAGACAACACTGCCTGCAACAACATCGAACACGGTATCTCTATTGACTCTTCCAGCAATAACATCATTTCAGGCAACAAAGTCTGTAGCAACAACGAATACGGTATATGCCTCGAGTCTGCTAGTAACAATACCATTTCCGGCAACAATATTGACGACAATAGTAAGGGCGGTATTATTTTCTATGATTCAAGCAACGGTAACTCCGTTACAGGCAATAAATTTGTGAATGATGGTCTCTTTGTTGATAAATCATATCATAGTACAGTGAAAGGAAATACAGTAAATGGTAAGCATCTTATCTATCTTGAAGACGCATCCAATATTGAGGTTACAGATGTGGCGGGACAGGTGATACTGGTAAATTGTAATAATATCAGGGTAGAGAATCAGGATTTATCGAATACAGATGTTGGTATAGAGCTATTGAAGACGGATGACAGTATAATCGCAAACAACACAGTCAGCAGCAACGACTATGGTATCAGGCTATACGTGTCCAGCAACAATGCCATATGCGATAACAACGTCTGTAACAACAACGAACACGGCATATACATTATCTATTCCGATAACAACAGCATTACCCGCAATAATGCGAGTAGCAACCACGACTGCGGCATCATCCTCGGATCTTCCATTGGCAACAGCATTACCGGCAATGATGTACGTAACAATAATGACGATGGCATCTCACTCTACGATTCCTGTGACAATAGCATTACCGGCAATGAGGTCCGTAACAACAATAACGATGGCATCTATCTCTACGATTCCCGAAACAACAGTTTTACCTGTAATAACGCGAGTAACAATAACGGTAGCGGTATCTATCTACTCTCTGCCAGTAACAACAAAATCTATCTCAATAATTTTATAGACAACGCTGATGAATCTTATTCTTCCCATCCAAACAATAGCTGGAACTCAACAGAGGAACTAGTCTATACATACAACGGCAGCACACACAAAAACTGTTTAGGCAATTACTGGAGCAATTACACGGATAAATATCCAGACGCTAAAGAGATAGATGGATGTGGTATTTGGAATACACAATACAGTATATATAGCGATAATGATACATATCCACTAGTGGAACACTATAAGAATTACAATGTCACAGCAGAAACTAGTTTTGACACCGGACCGAGCAAGAAGCCATATCCTGCTATTTACGGCATACACAACGGCACGATAACGCCAAACCGGGACATAGAGGTGCAAAAGCTTTATACTTATCCCTGTACAGGTACCGGCGGGCATACAGAATACGCACGAATATGGAACTCCAGTCTGGATGTAACTGCAACTTGGTGCGGTTACACAGAAGAGTGGCAGCACATCTCATTTAACGAGCCTTTCACGCTTGTCGCGGGTGAAGCATACAACTACAGCATCCACACAGGTTCATATCCGCAGATTCATCATAACGGGGCACTACAAACAACAAACGGCTGGATCAACTGCACTGAGTTTACAGATATTAATGGAAAAGTTTATAATAACGGGATACCGGCTATTAGATTGTTGCGAGACTAAAACACAGCTAATAATAACCTCAGAGCGAATATGCCACTAGGATTCGACGAATAAGATAAGCCCCTGATGCGGTTATATAAATCTAACCGTTCGGGTGTTTTACTTTTAGTTGAATCTCAACTCACCGGCACAACCACAGTACTCTTAGCGTTCGCAAAATATCTCCGTGCCTGAATGCTTCCCGATAACGGCATCTAAAATAGTACGTGGTTCGCGGCTGCCATCAATAACGATGGTTTTTATGCCGCTTCGTTCTATCATCTTCGCAGCAACGGGGTCTATGATGATTCTCGACCCTGCATTTAGTTCCTCTTTCATTACTATACTCAGGAGTTCCTTTACCGAGATCCGGTCGTATTTCTTTGCTTCCGGATGCACACGCGGGTCTGCTTCATAGACGCCATCCACCGATGTCACGCTTAAAAGTAGCTCAGCATTTACGTATTCCGCGAGAATCGCCGCTACCGCATCGGTCGTATAACCGGGGCTTACACCACCAATCACAGGTATACACTCTCTGCCTTTCACCGTTGCTTCGGCAACTTCTTTATAATCAGTTAACGGCTCGGGATACGCATTGCGCAACGCGGAAATAAGCAATTGCGCATTTAATCGTGTCGCCGCTATGCCGATATAATCGCAAACTGTTTCGTTCGCACCCAAGTCACGTGCTATTTTTATGTACTCGCGTGCTGGTTGCCCGCCGCCGGTAACTACGTATATGCTGTGCGACTCCGCAAGCTCTTCTAAGACGGCGGCAACTGCTTTTATCTGTGCAGCATCCGCGAAAAAGATACCGCCTAACGAAATAACGATTTTCATGTCCGTGCTCTCACGTGCTGATTAATAAATCTTTGTTTAAAAAGAAACTTTCAACCCATAGGAACGGACGGACACCCCATGAGCATGAACATGTAGATTCATACTAAAGCTTTACCAATAGAAACGGGTATTTTAATAACATGGTATCGAAATGCTCAGATGTCGCAGTGAGGCTTTCCGAGGATAGACTTGGTTTCCGCGATTATGCTGAGGGTGTCATCGCTACTTTAGAAAGTCTATCGAAGGACGATACTCCTTTCACAATTGGTATTTTTGGAAGTTGGGGTTCAGGAAAAACCAGTTTCATGCAGATTATGCAGGAACTATTAGAGTCCAGAGGCTACGAAACGATTTTTTTAAACTCCTGGGAATATGGAAACGAAGAGAAGCTCTGGATCCCATTTATGATTAAGGTTGTAGACAAGCTTTTTGAAGACGGGGTAGTCAAAAAAGATTTGATACGGAATGTAGCTCTTTTTTCTACTGATGTTGTGCTACAAACTGGTACTCAGGGTAGGGTATCAACTGGCGCTATTTCAAATTTAATCGCGAGAAGTAGAAAAAATATAGTCTTTAAAAATTGGTTGGATAAGGACACAAAAACAGTAATCGAGCGGGTGACCAAGATAGAAAAGTTCAAGAAGAGAATAAAAGAAAGAGCAGAAGGATCGTATTTGTTTAGCATTGATACACCAGTGTTAGAAAAGTTGTTTAGCTACTCTAAATTAAGCATAAGGGCGATTGCGAAAAGATGTCGCAAGGTTAACTTTTACCACATAAACAAATACAAAGAGGACTTGAACAATGACGTTATTCCCAAAAAATTGAAGCGTGAGTTCAAAGCTAATGAACGTTCACGTTCTGATAATGCCCTGAAAGAAAAAGATAAATGGGTGATACCCTACGGAGATGGGATATACATTGTCGAGAAAGAAGATGATAAGATAAAGATTTACGAAAAATCGAAAAAGGGAAAGATAATCATTTTTATTGACGATTTGGATAGAATACCAGAGGAGAAAATAGTTAATTTCTTAGACAGTTTAAAAATCTTCCTTGATATTAGCGGCTGTATTTTCGTCCTGGGCTGCGACTACGAGATACTGAAGAACGCACTTAAGAATAAATACGGAGAAGAGGAGATATATAAAGATTACTTTGATAAAATCGTTCAGGCAGAATTTTATATTCCTAAAATAAGCGAGCAGGCAATAAAGAAGTATTTACAGTTTTTAACCGGTTGGGACGCTAAGGAGATTGAAGAATGCACACAATTAGTGATTCACAGTATTGGTGGTAATCCACGGAAGATTAAGAGAGTGGTGAATGCAACCATGCTCATTAAAAGCGTGTTCGAGAAACGATTAGCTACTTTCTTACAGGCTTTTGAAAGACCGAAACCCGAGAAAAGGATTGAGCGAATGGGTGAAGTGAAGAAAGAGATAGGAGATCTTGACGTACCAAGTACCTCAGAGAGCAAAAGCATAAGGATTTTTATTTATCCTAGCGAAGTATTTGACTTCCTATTCGATAAGAAAATGCTATTTAAATTGATGTGTATGCGGGAGCAATGGCCTGCTTATTATGAGGATATTTTAAGCGAAGAAAAAAAGCAAAAAGATTTAATTTCTTTTTTACAGGAGGAGAGATATATCCCAATAGATATTAGGGAATACACGGGACTCTTCAGCACTGCAAAAGGACGGAAGGAGTTAGAAGAGAATCTAAAGAAATTATCTGATTTTCTAAAAGATCCTCCCGGATTCCAGGGGGTGGACAGACGCCAAAAAGTGGTGAGCTTAAAAACATATCTAACCTTCCTGAATATCTCGTCACCTGAAGCAGGCATAGCCCTGAAATGGGAAAAACCAGAGAAGCTGCCTATCAATCTTTTTAATCGCTATATGATGTTCGAACGTATAAATAGAGGAAAAGTTGAAGAAGGGATTATTGAGAAAAAAATCAAGCAAATGGATTGGGAAAGTGATCTGAAGCATTATTATTTCTTCATTGCTGCAATAAGAGCTTTTAAGTGGGATAATCTATTAAAAGATCTATTTAAAAAGGGAGAAGAGCAAATTGCAAATAAAATAAAAGCCAGCAAAGACCTATTCCTAATAGGACGACTGCTCGGCAGCGTGTGGAGGGTAAATAAAGATATGGCAAAGGATCTTCTCAAAAAAATAGAGGAAACGTATGCAGAGAAAATAAAAAAGAGCACCGATCTACTGGGAATAGGGGTGCTGCTCCTCTACGTGAGAGAAATAGATAAAAAAATGGCAGAGGATCTTCTCAAAAAAACAGAGGAAACGTATGCAGAGAAAATAAAAAGAACTGGCACCGATCTACATGGAATAGGGGTGCTGCTCGACAGCGTGTGGAAGATAGAAGAAGAGACAGCAAGAAAACTTCTCAAAGAAACAGAGGAAACGTATGCAGAGAAAATAAAAAGAACTGGCACCGATCCACATGGAATAGGGGTGCTGCTCGACAGCGTGTGGAAGATAAATAAAGCTAGGGCAGAGGAGCTTCTCAAAGAAACAGAGAAAACGTATGCAGAGAAAATAAAGGCGGGGAAAATAAAAACAGGCCTTGACCCACTAATAGCCAGCACACTCCTGCTCGACACCGTGAGAGTGATAGAAGAACATACCGCAAAAAAACTCCTCAACGAAACAAGTGATACTATTGCAGAGAAAATACGTGCCAGCTCTGACCTAAGGGCAATAGGAGATCTGCTCTTCGCCGTGAGGAAGATAGAAGAAGAGACAGCAAGAAAACTCCTCAGCCAAACAAAAGATACTATTGCAGAGAAAATAATAGCCAGCTCTGACCCATATTCAATAGGAAGGCTGCTCTTCTATCTGAGAAAGATAGAAGAAGAGACAGCAAGAAAACTCCTCAACGTAACAAGTGATACGTATGCAGAGAAAATAATAGCCAGCTCTGACCTATATTCAATAGAAAGGCTGCTCTTCGCCGTGAGGAAGATAGAAGAAGAGACAGCAAGAAAACTCCTCAACGTAACAAAGGATAGTATTGCAGAGAAAATACGTGCCAGCTCTGACCCAGGGGCAATAGGAAGGCTGCTCGACCAAGTGAGGTTGATAGAAGAAGAGACAGCAAGAAGCATCCTCAACAGAACAAAGAAGACGTATGCCGATAAAATAATAGCCAGCACTGACCCAGGGGCAATAGGAAGGCTGCTCAGCAGCGTGAGAGAGATAGAAGAAGAGACAGCAAGAGTTCTTCTCAGCAGAACAAAGAAGACGTATGCAAAGAAAATAATAGCCAGTACTGACCCTGCGGCAATAGGATGGCTGCTCGGCAGCGTGTGGCTGATAGAAGAAGAGACAGCAAGAAGCATCCTCAACAGAACAAAGGATACGTATGCCGATAAAATAATAGCCAGCACTGACCTGGAGGCAATAGGACAGTTGCTCGAGAGCGTGAGCGTGATAGAGAAAAAGACAGCAAGAGGAATCCTCAACCAAACAAAGGATACGTATGCCGATAAAATAATAGCCAGTTCTGACCTGGAGGCAATAGGACAGTTGCTCGAGAGCGTGAGCGTGATAGAGAAAAAGACAGCAAGAGTTCTACTTAACAAAACAAAGGATATGTATGCGGATAAAATACGTGCTAGCACTGATCCAAAGGCAATAGGACAGTTGCTCGAGAGCGCGATCAAGATAGATAAAGAGACAGCAAGAGTTCTACTTAACCAAACAAAGGACTCTATTGCCGACAAAATAAGAGCCAGCACCGATCCAAGGGCAATAATAGGACTGCTCAACAGCGTGAGTGGGATAGATAAAGAGACAGCAAGAGGAATCCTTAACCAAACAAAGGACTCTATTGCAGATAAAATAATAGCCAGCACTAACCTGGGGGAAATAGGATGGCTGCTCGGCCGCGTGAGAGAGGTAAAAGAAGAGACAGCAAGAGGAATCCTCAATCAAACAAAGGACTCTATTGCAGATAAAATAATAGCCAACACGGATCTGTGGGCAATAGGAAGGTTGCTCGGCCGCGTGAGTGGGATAGACAATGAGATAGCAAGAGGAATCCTTAACCAAACAAAAGATACTATTGCAGAGAAAATAATAGCCAGCTCTGACCCATATTCAAT
>QENJ01000235.1 GCA_013374505.1 Candidatus Methanophagaceae archaeon | reverse complement strand
ACACTGTCGAAAATTCTGTGGGCGGTGAAGCTAATTTATCAATGGCTGTGACTATTATCACTGGTGAATTTCTAATTTTGAATTTATCTACTATCTCATCATAATTGGGATCGTCTAGTCTTCCTATGTTCACAAAAAGATTTTTGCCCGTAATATTTCCTAAGTTTCGAAGTGCATTTTCAAGGTCTTCATTCGGCACAGCAGCAGGATAATATAATGCGAAAACTTTACAATCAGAGGGTAAATCATCAAAGAAGACGTTCTCTCCCACCGCCTTGATTCCCTTTTCCACATCTATAAGCTCGCGTAGAACTAACTGATAGTGCATAATACTACATTAACACAGGGTATTAAAAAGCTTTTCGGTTTGTTACTCAGATGGGTAAAGAGTAGTAGTTAAAATTTCTGATATTTCTGACGAAAAAGGTGCACTGAGAGAATTATTTAAAGGTATGAAGCGAAAAAAGTTATAGAGGAGACAAATGAGGCAGATATAAGAAAAGAGGAAATTCTTGAGCGGGATAAGATAAACGGTGGTATCTGCACAAAATTCGGTGAGCTACATTAAAAGCATTTATATCTGTGAGTGAAATATTATAGATAAGGGCAGATATTAAAGAAGAAGTGATGGTTTATGTCCACAATCGCAAAAAATTTGGATGAAGAAAGTAAGAGCATGAGACGAGGTGGGTTTGCCGAAATCCTAGAAGACTTGGCTGAAGAGGAGAAATTAAATATAGAAGAGATTAAAGAGGAAGCACTACGTATTTACTTTAATTTGAGACCGGAATTGAAATTAGAAGGTGCCATTATTTCATACCTGAAAGGTAAGTGTTCGCTTTCTAGGGCAGCAGAGTTAGCAGGAGTTATTGTACCGGAATTCAAAGAAATACTGGCATCCAAAGGTATTATCCGGGAAACCGAGGGAAAGGAAGTTCCTGAAATGGACCGCAAGATAAAAGAGGTATTCTTAAGCATGAGGATTTAAAGCAGTTGATTGAAGCAATAGAAAGGGAAGACAGAACTACAATAAAGGCTAAGGATAGAATATTGAGAGAATAACAAGGGGGTTACATTTATCTTTATAAAATGAAATAACAAATATAAGAAAACGAAGCTATGAAAATACACAAATCCGAGGATGAAGGTGGATGCGGAGTCGTAGGTTTCGCATCTACGATTCCGGTTAGAGGTAAGCACATATTCGAACCCTCCGTCCAGATGCATAACAGAGGAAACGGAAAAGGAGGCGGTATCGCCGCGGTTGGGCTCTCGCACGAAGACCTCGGAGTTACAAAGTCGATACTTGAAGAAGATTATCTGCTACAAATTGCACTACTCGACCTGGAAGCTCGTAAAGAGATAGAAGCCGAGTTCATAACGCCTTTAATGGACGTTGACAAGTCGGAAAGGATACCAACCGTATCGGATTATCGTACGATAGAGGGGTTAGAGACGAAACCGCCGGACGTATGGCGCTATTTTGTCCGTGTTAAGGAAGATGTGCTTGATCGGTTCATAAGCGAAACGGAATTGGAAGATAGAGACAGAAGAAGGGCAGAAGATGAGTTCATATATCAAAATAGCTTCAAAATCAATACAAAATTCTACGCTTCGCTCGGCGATAAGAGGGCGTTTGTGCTCTCGCATGGCAGGAACATGATGATATTGAAGATAGTCGGCTATGCAGAGAACACAGTAAAATACTACAAACTTGATGATTTCAGAGCTCATGTCTGGATAGCGCATCAACGTTATCCTACAAGGGGCAGGGTCTGGCATCCGGGCGGTGCTCATCCATTTGTGGGGATGCATGAAGCGCTCGTCCACAATGGCGATTTCGCTAACTACCATTCCATAGCCGAATATCTTGAACAGCGTGGCAGACATCCGCTTTTCTTGACTGACACAGAAGTTTCTGTTCTATTATTCGACCTGTTAAACAGGAAGTATAATTATCCGCTGGAGTATATTATAGAGGCTGTGGCGCCCACGACTGAGTTTGACTTTGATATGCTGCCGCCGAAAAAGCAGGAGATATATCACGCTATACAGACCGAGCATATACATGGCTCGCCCGACGGACCCTGGTTCTTCATAATCGCGCGAAACGAGCCGTATGAGCACTATTTCCAGTTGATTGGTATAACAGACACCGCTATGCTGAGACCGCAGGTATTTGCACTTATAGAGAGCGAAGAAGTCCAGATAGGACTCATCGGATCGGAAAAGCAAGCGATAGACGCAACGCTTAAGAGCTTATCCGATGAGGATAAGAGATTCCCTTCGGTCGCAGATAAGTACTGGAATGCACGTGGCGGGAGCTATACCGATGGCGGCGCTTTTATGTTCTCAATAGATCGTGAGGATAAGCTCGTATGCACTAATAAGTTCGGTGAAGTAGTGAAAACACCTGAAGGTCAGACACACTGCGATTTCACAAAACCGGTCACGCCACCGCTAGATAGTGATAGACAACGAGCACGGATAGCGGCAGAATTGAAAAGTCCACAGACTTTATTTGAGTTCTTGCGAAAAGGAGTTACGGAATGGGATTGGGATAAACTACGGTGGACTATGTCCGAGCTTACAAATTATGTGACGAAAGACGACGGAACGAAGGAGATTGTGATAGAGGGTTTAACACTCCTTACCGACCGCAGGTATGACACGGGAACGAAAAAGAGGAGTTCCGTAGTTCAGATAGCAAAAGAGGCACTACACCAGATATTTGATAACAGTCCGGCGATAGAAGCTAAACACACTGGTATATATCACAAGATTGGCTGGTCGAATAAGGACGGTTTAAGACCGCCGGGTAGTGCCGAGGCGATTTTGATATTAAATGCCGCGGAGTTTCCACCCGAAGGTGAAGAGTGTGATGCGAGACTTATCGTGAAGGCATATGGGTTGGGTTGGAAAAGATTTATTGTTTATAACGCGCAGGGGCAGCGGTTTTGTGGCTCCGGATTGGGCAATCATACAACAGGAGTTATGATTGACGTGTATGATAGTTCCGGCGATTATCTCGGCTCGTCTATGGATGGTGCAGAGCTGTACATACACGGAAACGGGCAGGACCAGCTCGGGCAGATATTGAAGAGTGGTAAGCTCGTTGTGTTTGGAGATGTCGGGCAGACGTTCATGTATGGCGCAAAAGGCGGAGACGCATACGTGATGGGAAATGCTGCTGGCAGGCCGCTAATAAACGCAGTAGGAAAGCCGCGTGTTGTGATAAATGGGACATGCCTTGATTACTTAGCGGAATCGTTTATGGCTGGTGACCCGCTAAATGGTGGCGGGTTTGTAGTGGTAAACGGACTTGACTCAGATGGTAACGGCAATTTTATAGAGCAAGATACACCGTATCCCGGTTCAAATTTGTTTTCACTTGCATCTGGTGGTGCGATTTATATACGAGATCCGCATCACAAGTTGGTGGAGGAGCAATTAAACGGTGGTGAATTCTCAATCCTTACGACAGAAGATTGGGCGATTATATCACCTTATTTAGAAGAGAACGAGCGGCTATTTGGTATATCTATCGAAGATGACCTTCTGGCAGTGAATGGCGATAAGAAGTCGCCACAGGCGGTGTACAGAAAGATTAGACCTATGAAGGCCCCGGTTCTTGTGGAGTGTGAAGAGGCGGAGGATTAAGATTCTTGAACCACAGAAATCGAAAAGCGGAAATAATAAGCAATCCCATTTTCTGATGATGTGATGTTTTTATGATGTTGCAAGATTATTAAATAGAAGAAAGTGCCAAAAGCAGAAGACGTTAAAAAAGTACTGGTAATAGGTTCTGGTCCGATACAGATAGGGCAAGCAGCCGAGTTCGATTTCTCGGGTTCGCAAGCTTGTCGGGCGTTAAGAGAAGAAGGCGTGGAAGTAGTACTTGTGAATTCCAATCCCGCAACGATAATGACCGATTTTGAGATGGCCGATGTCATATACATAGAGCCGCTGCTGGCGGATGTGGTAGCGAAGATAGTGGAGAAGGAACGTCCGGACGGCATTTTAGCGGGTTTGGGTGGCCAAACTGCATTGAACCTGACGGCAGAATTAGCAGAACTTGGCGTATTATCTAAATACGACATAAAAGTTCTCGGTACGCCTTTAGAGGCTATCTATGACGCTGAAGATCGAGAACGATTCAAACAAGCGATGGAACACATAAACGAGCCGATACCGCGAGGCGTTACGGTTACTTCCGTGGCAGAAGCCGAAGAAGTTGCGACTGAACTTGGCCTACCGGTTATAATCCGACCTTCTTACACTCTGGGCGGCACTGGAGGAGGAATAGCGAGGACGCTTGATGAGCTTAGGGGGATAGTATCTTACGGGCTACAAATTTCGCGTATTCATCAGGTTTTAGTAGAAGAGAGCGTACTTGGCTGGAAGGAGATAGAGTATGAAGTGATGCGTGATGCAAATGACACGTGCATTACGATCTGCAACATGGAGAACCTCGATGCAATGGGCGTTCATACCGGCGAATCAATTGTGGTCACGCCCACACAGACTTTAACCGATGAGGAGCATCAGATGTTGAGGTCGGCATCGCTAAGAATAATACGTGCGTTACGAGTAGAAGGCGGCTGCAATGTCCAGTTAGCATTAAAAGACGGTTCTTACAGAGTAATAGAAGTAAATCCTCGTGTGTCCAGATCGTCTGCACTTGCATCAAAGGCTACCGGGTATCCAATTGCACGTGTAGCGGCGAAGATCGCGATCGGGCTCCATCTGGACGAGATAAGGAATGACGTAACGGAAGAGACACCTGCTTCCTTTGAGCCCGCAATAGATTACGTAGTGGTGAAGATACCGCGATGGCCTTTTGATAAGTTCTCAAATGCTGATAGAACTTTAACGACCTCTATGAAGAGCACGGGAGAGGTAATGGCGATAGGGCGGACTTTTGAAGCGGCGTTACAAAAAGCGCTTCGGTCATTAGACATAGACAAGGACTTTGGCGCTGGCTATGAGAACTGGTCAGAAACAGAGCTGAAACGGCTTTTAGAAATACCAACGGACGATCGTATTTTCGCGATTTACGAGGCTTTGAAACGAGGTATTAGCATAAAAGCAATAGCTGATCTGAGCTGCATAGACCCGTTCTTCATAAATAAGATAGCGAAGATAGTGCAGATGGAGACGAAATTGAAGGCGAACCTACGCGAGAATATGCGAAAAGCGAAGAGAATGGGGTTCACCGATGAACGGATTGCATCGCTAACCGGGCGAAACAGTGAAGAGATAAGCGACCTCAGAAGAAAAGGCGGTCTTTTGCCTACCTATAAGATGGTGGACACATGCGCAGCCGAATTCGAGGCGAAAACACCTTATTTCTATTCCTCTTATGAGCAAGAATGTGAATTAAAGCCCTCGACACGAAAGAAGGTGTTGATTATTGGTGCGGGTCCTATCAGAATAGGACAGGGAATAGAGTTCGATTATTGCACTGTGCATGCAGTCAAAGCGCTGAAGGAAGAAGGAATAGAAACGCATATAATAAATAACAACCCTGAGACCGTATCCACAGACTACGATACCTCAGACAAACTCTTCTTCGAGCCTTTGACGTTTGAAGACGTGATGAACGTGATAGAGAAGGAGAACTACGATGGTGTGATGGTGCAGTTTGGCGGTCAGACTTCGATCAACTTAGCGGTTCCACTGAAGAAAGAATTGGAACGGTTGGGAGCAAAGACGACAATCATGGGTACAGACCCTGAGAACATAGATATTGCAGAAGATAGGGAGCGATTCAGCAAGTTCCTGCTACGGCTGCAAATACCACAGGCTGATAACGGCTATGCGACCTCACTGGAAGGCGCGAAGGAAGTAGTATCGCGGATAGGTTTTCCTGTGCTTGTTCGCCCATCCTACGTGTTAGGCGGACGAGCAATGGAGATAGTGTATGAAGAAGAAGAGCTGAGTAGATACATGCATGAGGCGGTGCGAGTATCAAAAGAGAAGCCAGTACTAATAGATAAATTCCTGGAAAAAGCTACTGAGGTAGATGTGGATGCAGTGTGTGATGGCGAAGAGGTTCTGATTGGTGCGATAATGGAGCACATAGAGGAAGCGGGCGTTCATTCCGGCGATTCCGCTTGTGTTATTCCACCGCAATCATTGTCTGCTGAGGTCATAGAAACGGTAAGGGACTACACTCGACGGATAGCGCTTGGATTGCAGATACAAGGGCTGCTTAACCTTCAGATGGCGGTTAAAGATGACGTGGTTTACGTGCTGGAAGTGAATCCGAGGTCAAGTAGGACAGTCCCGTTCGTTGCGAAGGCAGCAGGAGTACCACTTGCAAAGCTCGCGGCTAAGGTGATGTTGGGGCATAAACTAAAGGATCTGGAAGTTAATGAAGTAGAACTAGGGCATGTAGCAGTGAAGGAGGTAGTATTGCCGTTTTTGAAGTTTACGGGTGTTGACACTATTTTAGGACCTGAGATGAAGAGCACGGGCGAGGTGATGGGGATAGATGACGAGTTCGATAAGGCGTTTTTCAAGTCGGAACTCGCGGCTTATAATCCTTTGCCGTTGGATATGGGCAGTATCGTCTTCATTTCGGTATGTGAAGAGGACAGAGCGGAGATAGAGGCTGTTGCACAGAACTTAAAAAAAGCGGGGCTCTCTATTGTCGGCACAAAAGGCACTGTGGAGTATCTAAGGCAGTGCGGGATTGACGCAAAGAAACTAAAGAAGTTGCAAGATGGGTCTCCAAATGTGATAGAGATGATGCACACGCAAGAGATAAAGCTGGTGATAAATACTCCTACTGATAAACAGTCCTATAAGGATGGATCCCAGATACGCAGGGCTTGCATTGAGCTCGGTGTGCCGTATATAACAACGATGCAGGCGGCGAAGGCGGCGGCATCTGCTATATTGGGAATGAAAAGTGGGGAAATAGAAGTAAAATCAATAAATGAGTTTTTTACAAAATGAAAGCAATTCTAGCTCTTGAAGATGGAACAGTAGTAGAAGGAGAAGGTTGGGGCGCGGAAGGCACCGCATTAGGCGAACTCGTATTTGCAACTCCGTTTACAGGTTACGAAGAAGCACTGACGGACCCTTCGTATAAGGGCCAGATATTAATGCCCACATATCCGCTCATCGGTAATTATGGCGTGAGCGGTGCTAAGTTCCAATCAGACGGGCTAAAAGTAGAAGGCTTTGTGGTAAGAGAGAAATGCGATTTCCCTTCACATTATAAAAGTAATCGGAGTATAGATCAGTTCTTGATAGACGAAGGAGTGCCCGGGATATGCGAACTAGATACGAGGATGCTGACGATAAAGACAAGGCAATACGGCACGATGAAAGCATGTTTGAATGTGGTAGGAAATTGCAGCGAAGAAGAAAAAGCAAATGCCCTAGAACTCGCAAGGGCTCAACCCGAAATCTCCGAGCTTGATTTGATCGAGCAGGTTACGTGCAAGAAGCCTTACAGAATAAAAGGGGATGGTAAAAGGATAGCGGTAATTGATCTGGGTGTGAAGAGGAACATATTGAATAACTTAGCAGAACGGGATTTGGACGTTTTCGTGTTCCCGACAAACACCGGTAAATCTGAGATACTGGATGTGGAACCTGATGCGTTGCTGCTTTCAAACGGGCCCGGCGACCCAAAACGAGGAAGAAACGCAATGGACGTGGTAAAAAAAGCCGCAGGTGAGATACCAATTTACGGTATTTGCCTCGGCTTACAGATAATAGCGCTTGCGCTTGGTTGCGACACGTATAAACTAAAATTCGGGCATCGGGGTGCGAACCAACCCGTGAAAGACCTCAAAAGCGGCCGAGTGTACATAACAGCGCAGAATCATGGTTTTGCTGTTGATATAGATTCGATGGACGGTAAATTAGAACTAACGCAGCTAAATGCGAATGATAACACAGTAGAAGGCTTTGAGAACGCATATCTGAGTATTAAATGCGTGCAGTATCACCCAGAAGCGAGTCCAGGCCCATGGGATACGGAGCAGATCTTCTTTGACGAACTTGCAAAGATAGGATAGGAAGGAGGAATTAAAAAAACCCACTAGATTTAGACATTTTTTCTTTTTAGAAAAAAGAAAAAATATTTCTTTGGTAAAGCTTTCTTTACACTTTTTCTTTTTTCCAAAAAGAAAACCTGTGCTAAAAGGAAAAATATTTCTTTTGGTAAAGCTTTTCTTTCTAAGAAAAGGTTTATGATCGCAATAATAGACTATGGGATGGGGAATCTGTTCAGCATATATAACGGGCTGAAAAGAGTGTATGATCGCCCGATGGTGATTACTGCCGATAATATTACGGATATAATGGCGGCGGAAGGCGTTATTGTGCCCGGCGTGGGTGCCTTTGATGACTGCATACGGAATCTAGAACCGTTTTCTGAAGCGTTAATCGAGGTTGTAGAATCGGGCGTGCCGGTACTTGGGATCTGCATAGGGATGCATATTCTGTTTGACGCGAGCGAAGAGGGCAATGAAAAAGGGTTGGGGTTGATACCAGGAGATGTGGTTCGATTATCCGCAAATGTGCGCGTGCCACATATGGGCTGGAACAATCTGCACTTACAAAGGGATTCAGAGCTGCTGGATGGGATTACGGATGCCGATTATTTCTATTTTGTACATTCTTATTATTGCGTGCCGAGAGATGATGACGCTACGGTAGCAACGGTAGAATACGGCGTGGAATTAGCTGCGGTTGTGAATAAGGAGAACGTGTATGGCGTTCAGTTTCATCCGGAGAAATCGTCAAAGAAAGGGTTGCAGGTTTTGAGTGATTTTGTGATGGTGTGTGAATAAACAAAATGTTAGCGAAACGTATAATCCCCTGTTTGGACTGTGACTTCGGCGTGCCCGGTGGACGAGTAGTAAAAGGAATAGAATTCAAGCAGATAAGATACGCGGGTATCCCCTGGGATCTTGCAGCAGAATACGATGAACAAGGCGCAGACGAACTTGTTTTCCTAGACATCACCGCATCGCACGAAAGAAGAGAAACGATGGCGCATGTAATAGCGAAAACCGCGAGTAACGTGTTCATGCCTCTTACAGTAGGTGGCGGTATTCACAGCATAGAGGATGCGAGAAGAGCATTCAACGCAGGCGCGGATAAAGTCTCTGTGAACACCGCAGCACTGAAGAACCCCAAACTGGTGAACGAACTTGCGAGACGGTTTGGCAGTCAAGCTTGTATGGTTGCAATAGATGCGAAGAGACGATATGTGCGAAGTGAAGATGAGACGCGAGAGATAATAGAAACGAAAGAAGGCAAATGC
>QENJ01000234.1 GCA_013374505.1 Candidatus Methanophagaceae archaeon | reverse complement strand
ATCTTCGTACTACTGAGGACGGTGAACTCGCCTTTATGGCTTGCTGCGGGGATGGCAGGATTCATAGGGGATGTATTGTGTTATCTAACGACCGCACTCCAACTCGCATTGTCGGTCAATCCAGGTTCAGTGCTCTCTCACTGGGCGATCTATACGGTAGGATACATGCCGACACAATTGCCACTTGCAGTTGCAGAGTTTGTGTTCACCGCAGGCATTGTGCAGTATATTGCTGACCGAAGGCCGGATCTTCTGGCGAAGAAGTTATGGGGAGGTGTTTCAAGTGCTTGACCGATTTACAAAGACGGCGTTGGTTTTGCTGGTAGTAATAACTGCGATTATCCTTATCGTTGCGTATCTTGGCTATATAAGCGATCAGGGGAAGATGAAGGGAATAGGACCAATAGTGGAGAAACACGCGGCGAGCACTGTTGCAAATGTCGCGCCAGTATCGCTCGTTCCGACAATTACGGATATGGTAGGAAAGTTCTGGGGCTTCACAATCGCGGGAATTGTTGCCGGCTTCATAGTCGGCTATTTATGGACGGGGCTATTTAGGAGGCAAGAGGATGCTTGAATGGCTAGTGGCAGGCCCGTTATTAGGAATCGGAACAACGATAGGGTTCTTTGTTTTCCTGATCATCGGGCATTATGTACGACTGTGGAGATTGCAATTGGAAAAGATATAAGAGGACGGACACACGGACGTGCGTAAAAAAGACGATGCGGCTCATTAATTATGTCCAGGAGGTGGACTTTGAGCGGTTAGTAGTTGGCAGTAGTTCGGCTATCCACCGACTTGATGCACGCGTAAAGCTTGTAGGTGCTTTTGCTTTACTATTTTGCATCATTTCGATGAAGCAACCCCTTATCCCCCTCTTTATTTTTTGTGCTGCCACACTTATCTGTTTCGGTATTAAAATGCCACTGAGGATATATCTTAAAAGACTGATCCTACTTCCGTTCTCTGTTGCGATTGTCGTGCTTGTCGTTGTCATATTTACGTATGGCGGTGAGCATCAAGTAGCATCCTTCTTCGGGTGGCCAATCTACCATGAATCGTGCTCGTTTGCCGTTTTGCTTTTCGCCAGGATAATTGCATCGATTTCTGTATTGAGCGTGTTTGTTGCTACTACAGAGGTGATGGCGGTGACGGAATCGATGCTCTGGTTTAAGGTGCCAAAGGTTATGGTTGACCTCGCAGTGATGATGTTGCGCTATATCCATCTGCTGTCGGTAGAAAGCGTAAGGATGTACAGAGCGCAGGCGTCAAGATGCGGCTTCTCCAGTAGACTCGGCTATAAGCAAAAGCTGAATAATCTCAGTACCATCTCAGGTTCGCTCATCTTGAGGGCATTAAAACGTGGTGAACGTGTATATGCCGCAATGCTGTCACGTGGATATACTATTGATTCCGAGCTTACAGAAATCGAACCGTTATCAGCAAAAAACGCTCTTTTATGTGTTATAATTATCGTGATTTCGGTACTGCTGGTAATTGTTGACCGTATATGGCTAGGAGTAGGAACCTGCTTATGAAGTGTGCAGTAAACGTATCAGACCTCTTTTATACATATCCGGACGGAACAGAAGCGTTGAAAGGCATTAACTTTAGGGTAATGGAAGGCGAGAGAGTAGCGGTTATTGGCTCGAATGGGAGTGGTAAATCTACTCTATTCTACCATTTTAATGGCTTATTTTCACCCACGAAAGGTACGGTTCTTATCAACGAAGAAGAGATAACAAAGACTAATTTAGATAAGATAAGGATGACGGTAGGACTTGTATTTCAGGACCCGGACGATCAGTTGTTCGCACCGACAGTATGGGCAGATGTGGCATTCGGACCTAGGAACATGGGCCTTTCAAAGCGCGAAGTAGCCGAGCGGGCAGATAGTGCATTGAATATGCTGAACATACAGGATTTGAAGGATAAGAGTCCGGATAATCTCAGCGGTGGACAGAAGCGATTGGTTTCTATCGCAGGAGTTCTTGCAATGAATCCGAAAATTATTGTGCTGGACGAACCCACGTCTAATTTAGACCCACGCACGTCAAGCAGTGTGATGCACCTTTTAGTGGATTTGAGCAGAAGGATGAATATCGCATTGATTATCGCCACTCATGATGTAGATGCGGTACCGCAATATGCAGATAGGATATATGTGATGCACGGGGGACGGTTCGTAGCAGAAGGCACGCCTGAGGCGGTATTTTCTGATGCGTCTGTCATAAGAGAATCACAGTTGAGGCTGCCGCGGATTGCGCGTTTGATGGAGATACTGCATAAGGAGGACGAGTTGCCGGTACGGAATCCGTATCCGTTGACTATTCGAGCGGCGAGAAGTGAAATAATGAGATTGATGAGGGGGGATGAGAAGCAAGAATGAAATGGGCATACAAATCACCAGGGATACCCGATAGTCTATTCTCACGGTCAAAAGCAGGCTTAACGAGAGAAGAAATCAGAGCAATTATCGTTTCTAAAGCACAGATAAAAGGTAGCGAGCGTATTTTGGACGTTGGCACTGGCTCAGGTAGCGTATCCATCGAATTCGCTCTGTTAGGTTGCGACGTCACCGCAGTGGAGAAGGACAATGATAATTTTGAGACCGCGCGAAGAAACATAGCGGATTTCGGCTTAAATGACAAAATCGAGCTCATATCAGGCGAGATGGAAGATGTCAAATTATCGCATAATTTCGATGTCATCTTCTTCGGCGGCACGGATAACCTTGACAAATCGCTTGACAACGTATTCAAACACTTGAAACTCGGAGGCAGAATTATCATCGCTGCAGTCCGACTTGAGACCGTAGTAGAAGCCATAAATGTATTGAAAAGCAGGGGTATCAACCCTGAAGTTCTGAATATCTGCTTGAACAAGGGCAAGGACCTGGGCGGTAAAACCGCCCTCGCGCCCTCTTATCCGGTATTCCTAATCTATGGAGCTAAAGAATGAAACTATATGGAATAGGTGTGAGACCGGGCGATCCAGAACTGCTCACATTGAAAGCATATAAGATACTAAAGGAAGTGGATATGATAGTAGCTCCGAGGTCGAGCGAGGATAAACGGAGTCGAGCGCTCCAGACTGTTGAAAAAGTAATAAAAGAGCGGGATTGTATTGTGGTTGAACCGGTATTCCCGATGACGAAAGACAGAGACACGCTAAAACAGTATTGGAAAAAGGCGCGAGAAGAGGTGCTGGCAAAAGGAAATAGCTGTGAAACTGCCGCATTCATCACCCTGGGCGATCCGAGCATGTATTCCACATTCTACCGATTCTTAGAGGTTTTCAACGACCTGGTAGAGGAAGTAGAAGTAATTCCCGGTGTGACCTCCTTCTCAGCATGCACCTCTACAGCTCAGATCCCCCTGGTGGAAGGAACGGAGATTGTTTCTATTATTCCGGACGTAAAAGCAAAAAACGCAATGCGAGTAATAGAGAGCTCAGATTCTTTGATATTCCTCAAACCAAAGGATCTGGATAAAATCGAGGATATGTTGGGCAATGAAAAAGCCATCTTATGTGTTAAGGTCGGGTTTGAAGACCAAGAATTATTATCAGGAAAAGTTAGTGAGATAGAAGAGCCAAGTCATTACCTCTCCACACTTATCGTAAAGAAGGGTATAGGTACGGAACCACGAGATTACACGAGATTAACACAGAAGGGTACGAAGAGTTTGGAGGTGAAAAGAAGAATCTTGTGACAATCTGTGTAATCTGTGGTTAATTATGAAAACGAAAGTAGTATTTGTAGGTGCGGGACCGGGCGACCCGGAACTGCTCACCTTGAGAGGCAAGCGAGAACTAGAAAGTGCGGACGTGGTATTATATGCGGGTTCGCTCGTCCCGAAAGAGATTTTGAAATATGCGAGGAGCGATGCGATAGTGATAGACAGTTATGGAAAGACGAGGGAAGATTTGTTTGCACTATACGCGGAGTTTGCGAAAGCGGGAAAACGAGTAGTGCGGCTCCATACAGGCGACTTGAGCTTCTATTCCGCTATTCTGGAACAGATGGCTTTCCTCTCGTCTATGGACATTGACTTTGAACTTGTTCCGGGCGTTACTGCGTTCTCAGCCGCGTCGGCATCGTTAAAACGGGAGCTCACGTCACCTGGTGTATCGCAAACGCTGATAATTACGAAGCCGTTTGGGAAGACCGGCAAGCCCGCAGAGGAAAGCATAGCGGAACTGTCTAAGCATGGTGCGACAATGGTAATTTTTCTCGGCGTGCATATCATTGACGAGGTCGTTTCGGAACTGCGGGTTGGTTATCCTCGGGATACGCCCGTGGCAGTGGTTCATAAAGCGTCATGGACCGAAGAGCGGATAATAAGGGGCACTTTAGATGATATTGCAGAGAAGGTAAAGACCGCGGGCATCAAGAGTCAATCAGTGATAATCGTGGGTGACGTGCTTGAAAAGTCAGGTGTCTCTAAACTTTATGGGGGTAGCGAGTCATGATCGCCATTTTTGTGCTGGCACAGAAATCGGTTTCAATTGCCGAAACGGTGAATAAAATGCTGTTAGAGAGCGGGTTTGATTCCGAACTGGTATGCTCAGAAAATCTCTCTTGCAATAGCGCAGATGAGAATGTGAAAAGCGTTTACAGTGCGATAAGGGAACGTTTCAGAGCGAAAGAGGACATTGTTGCTATTCTGCCTATGGGTATTCTTGTGCGGGCGATAGAGCCGACGAAAAAGACCGTAGACCCTTGGGTGGTCTGTATAGAGGAGAACGGCAGATATGTTATTCCTGTGTTGAACGGGCATAGAGGTGCGAACGAATTTGCAACGCTTATTGCAGATGTGATTTCGGCACAAGTAGTGATAACAACTTTTCATGACGATGAATAGAGACGCATACATCGGAATTGGATTCCATAGAAACGTTGAGGCAGAAGAGATAGAGACTGTAATTCTTCTGTTCTTAAAAGAGTTAGGGATAAACCAGAAAGAAGTCAATGGTTTATGCACCGTGGACTTCAAAAACACCGGGTCGTTACGAGAAGTTTCTGCTAAGTTCGGCATACCCCTACTTTTATTTTCACGAGACGAGATAAACAGTGTGAATGTGCAGTCAAAAAGCGCAGCAATGGATGCGTTTAACCTAAAAGGCGTTGCTGAACCATGTGCCATCCTGGGCGCAACTCGGAATAATACCAAGTGCGAATTTGTAAAGCGGAAATCGTTTGATAGGAAGATAACACTGGCGGTGGTATTTTAAACCCTTTGTATAGTCAACCACAAGATTACACAGATTTCCACAAATCTTTTTTACCTTCGGTAAAAACCTTGACTAAAAGCGTTATTTTTGTTTTTCTTTTAGTACAGGTTTTCTTTTGCAAAAAGAAAAAGTGTCTCATGAAATCTCGTGGTTTTTTATCCGATTAGAAACATAGTTTTAGAGGTAGAACATGCTATCTGTAGTAGGAATAGGACCAGGATCTTTGGATTTGCTTACCGAACGGGCGCGAACGCGGATTTCCAGTGCTGACGTAATTATGGGCAATGAGCGATACATAGAGCTAATAAAGAAGATCATACCGACGAGTTCCGAAGTGATAATAGGCAAGATGGGGACGGAAGTTGAGCGAGCAAAGAAAGCAGTCGTGTGGGGAAACCGAAAAAACGTTGTCATTGTATCAGGAGGCGATCCCGGCATCTATGGTATGGCAGGGCTGATACTAGAAGTAATTGGCGATTCCGACATAGACGTGGAAATAGTGCCAGGCATAACAGCAGCATCTGCCGCAGCCGCATTACTTGGTGCGCCACTCTCAAATGATTTCGCAGTTGTCAGTTTGAGTGATTTATTAGTGCCCTGGCCCGAGATAGAAAAGCGGCTGGAAGGTTTAGCTATGATGGGCATCGCAGTTGCGATATACAATCCAAAAAGCAAAACCAGAACGACACAACTGGAGAAAGCATACGAGATTTTCATGCGGTTCCGTGACGGCAAAACGCTAGTAGGCCTAGTAAAAAACGCGGAAAGAGTAGGATATTACAGTGAGATTACTACATTGTCCGATTTACCCGACTTCTATCATCAAATAGACATGTCAACGACCATTATTATCGGCTGCTCGGGCACAAAAAACATTGGCGGGCGAATGGTTACACGGAGAGGCTATGAAAATAAATACGATTATGTTCGAGTGGAAGAGACAGTCAACCAAAGTCACGAAAGAGGCGATTCTGTAGCAGCAGGAGCCAGGGTGTGGGAGCAGAGCAAGGCAATCGTAGCGGAAATCGTATCGAAATATCCGCTTAGCGAGTATGAACGCCGAGTTGCGGGCAGGGTAGTCTTTGCTAATGCCGACCCCTCTTTTATGGACTTGATTGTGTTCAAACATAACCCCATTGAAAAGGGGATACAAGGCATACAAGATGGCAAAACAATCATTACAGACATTGAAATGGTAAAAGCGGGTATCAGCAAAAGATACAAGGAGAAGGTGAAGTGCTTTGTGAATAACCCAAAAACACGGGAAATTGCAGTAAAAGAGAATCTTACAAGGACTGCCGCAGGATTCCGCATCGCAAAAGAGCTCATACGCGATAACATCGTGGTTATTGGGAACGCACCTTCAACATGCCTGGAGCTTTCTGCACTGCTTGAAGAAGGTATAAAGCCTGCACTCATTATCGCCACGCCGGTAGGTTTTGTCAATGCCGCAGATGTGAAGGAGGATGTATTGTCCACGGGTATTCCTTGCATTGTGATAAGAGGCCCAAGAGGTGGCACTCCGTCCGCAGTGGCAATTATTAACGCGATCATCGAATTGTGTATGGAAGAAGAGCGAGGTGGAAACTAAATGAGAGACCCTATATCTGGACGCGAATACCCGGAGACGCTCATAAAAACCGCCGCGAAGATAAATGGTATCCGCTATGACGCTTTGATAGGAGAGATAAAGTGTGGAAGAGTGGTTCTGCTCGAAGACGGTAAAATCCTCAAACGCGGTTATACAACGGGTACATGTGCCACTGCGGCTTCGAAAGCTGCTGCACTTCTGTTTGCAGGAAAAGAAGCGAAGAAGGTGGAAATTACTACTTCGGCGGGCATTGAAGTGACGCTGGATGTGGAAACTGCGGATGCGAAAGAGTGTTCTGCATGTGTTCGTGTGGATTCCGGCGATTATAAGGGCGATACGTTTAGTGGCTTGCTTATCTGTGCAAAGGCGCGACTGTTCCCGGTATTCGCTATAAGAGCAGGCAAAGGAATAGGAATAATAAAAAAATCGGGGCTTGGTAAAGTTGGTGCGCCCGATATATACCCACACATTTTGATGGACATAGAAACGAACGTGAAGGAAGTTATCACAGGTGGTGTAGAAATAGAGATTTTCGTGCCCGAAGGCGAAGAGATAGCGAAGGACACAGTTCTTCCGATGCTGGGCATAGAAGGCGGTATACCGATATTCGGTGCTACGGGATTCATTGAGCCATATACCAAAGACGGTTATAAGCATGTTATAGACGCACTCGTAAGCGGTAAAAAGAAGTTCTTAGGCGTTAGCACTGGCGAGAAGAGCAAGCGAATAGCGGTAGAGAAGCTGGATATTCCTGTGGATAATATTGTCGTTGCGGGTAATTTCGTATGCTATGCGATAGAGAAATCGAAAGCGAAGAAGAAAGTGATATTTGCGATGCCGGCAAAGATTTGCGATCTATTGAAGATTGATGCACATGACCATTTAGATCTTGAATTCAGCACCGTTGCCGAGCTCGTTGAACGGCTGAAGGTAGCAGACGAAGAGCGTTTGAAGTCGTTCTTCCAGACTCTTGCAGCGGATTTAGCACGAAAAACAGGTGCTGATGTTTATGTATTTGATAACAGTAGCGATACCTTAGGGGCATTTATCTCAGATGAAGACTGAGCAGTCAAACATTTTTCATTCGTTTTACTGATTTCATCTCGCAGCTTCAAGGAATCTGAGGAACGCCTTTTCGTTTCCCAAAGCGTGAAGGTGCGTGTAAGAAGCGAGAGCTTTTTCTCTGACGAGTCCGTCCCTCTTGTTCGCTATTCCGACACCTTTTAGAAGTTCATATGCGAATTCCGCCTTAACACGGACTGCAGAGTAATGGAACTCATGTCCCCTGAATCGTTCTCCTTTTCGGAATAGCAAGCAGTCCCTTACTGAGACCGCTTCGACATAGCCCACCGCCTGAAGCCGCTTTGTGAGCGTTGCGGAACCTTTGAATACGCCGAGCATGTCTCTACCTTCGAGTTGTTCAAGACAGTAAAGCAAGCCGCCGCATTCTGCATAGAACGGCGACCCACGCTGAATCGTCACCGCAAGCGCCTCCCGTAAAGATGCGTTTTCCGCGAGCTGTTCTGAAAAAAGCTCCGGGTAGCCGCCACCAAGGTAATAAGCATCAGCATCTGGTAAAGAGTCCCGAAGCGGCGAGAAAGGTACAATTTCTGCTCCGAACTCACGTAATACCTCTAAGTTCTCGGGATAATAGAAACAGAACGCCTCGTCCATCGCTACACCCACCTTGACGCCATCAACCACCCGTAAACGTGATTTATGCTCGGCATCAGGAATCTCAAGCTCTGTTGCTTCAAGCAAACTATCCAGGTCTATATTCGCCTCTACAAGCTTTGAAAAGCCGTTCAGGAGTGTGCAATCAATTTCATGCGACATATAAAGTCCCAAGTGCCTTTCTGGAATTCGCATGGATTCATCCCGTGGAATAGCTCCGAATATATGCGTAATTCCTCTTAAAGCTTCTTCTAGTAGTTCCTTATGTCGAGTGCTACCTACTCGGTTCAAGATGACACCTGCAAGATTAAGCGAGGGGTCAAAGGTCTTGTACCCATGAACCAGAGCAGCAACGCTACCAGCTAGCTTAGATGCGTCAACAACAAGGACTATTGGGATGTCCAGAAGTTTTGCAAGATGTGATGTGCTCCCCGGACCTCCTGCGGAAGAACCGTCGAAGAGACCCATAACGCCCTCCACCACGTTCACTTCCGATGCGTTCTTCCTGAATGAATGTACGACTGCAGACTCAGGCATCATAAACGTGTCGAGGTTTCGTGACGGTTTCTCGGCAGCGAGAGTGTGCAAGCTCGTGTCTATGAAGTCCGGACCCACCTTGAACGGCTGGACATCGAATCCGTGACGACAGAAAGCGGAGATAAGCCCTAGGGTGACCGAAGTCTTGCCTACTCCACTGTACGTTCCCGCAACTGCGAATGCTGAACTCATAGCTAGGTCCTAAATTTCACAATAACTATTTAGTTGTAAAGAATAAAAAGAAAGGAAATAAAAAGAGAGGAAAAGCTCACGGATAGTCT
>QENJ01000233.1 GCA_013374505.1 Candidatus Methanophagaceae archaeon | reverse complement strand
AGATGAGCATAATCAGGAAAAGGATTATGCTCATTTTGGTCCGCCGTTCATTCTCAATGTAGAAAAAGTGTTTGCCAAAGTCCGTAATCTCAATTACCGTTATCTCCCGGACGGTAGATTATTCCCCTTAGAGCTAACGCAATACGATTCTTGGGTGATTCGAGAGGTATTACATAATTGTATCGCCCATCAAGATTATGAATTAACAGGACGAATTAATGTCGTAGAAAAGCCGGATGAGTTACTATTTACCAATCTAGGGCATTTTATTCCGGGAGACGTGGAAACAGTCATTCAGCAGGATTCACCACCGGATATTTATCGTAACCCTTTTCTTGCCAACGCAATGGTCAATCTGAATATGATAGACACCATTGGAAGCGGTATCAAAAAGATGTTTCTGAAACAAAAGCGGCTCTCTGGTATCTTGCGTGGTAGTTAAATATACTTAAAGCAAGCGGTTATAATCTGTTAATTTACAAAGGAGCGACTAAAAATGACCAAAATCGAAATACCGCTTGATACTCCAGACATCGAAATCGAGAACGTTGAGATAAATAAAAAGGGTGATATTATCATCACGGCGAGGAGTACAGTAAAGGGCACACACTGCCATAAATGCGGCAGAAAGATTACCAAACTGCATTGTCACGACCGAGAGATTACGCTCCGCCATTTGTCAATTTTGGGCAGGAAGGTATACATTCGTATTCGCCCTGCAAGATACCAGTGCACTCATTGCAGTGGCAACCCGACCACGACACAGAAATTGCTGTGGTACGAGCTGAGAAGCCCGCACACGATAGCGTATGAAGAGCACGTATTGCGTGAATTAGTGGGCAGTACGGTATCAGATGTCTGCATTAAGGAAGATTTAGGCTATGAAGCCGTGAGGGGGATTATCCAGCGTCATATCAAGACCGAAGTGGAGTGGAGCGAGATTGAGCGATTGGATGTGATCGGAATCGATGAAATCTCGCTGAAAAAGGGGCACAAGGACTTTGTAACGGTCGTAACTGCGCGCACGGACGGCAGGATAATAATACTGGCTGTGCTCAATGGCCGCAAAAAGAGCACGGTAAAGGCGTTTTTGGCGAGCATTCCCAAACGATTGAAGAAAACGATTTTGGCACTGTGTTCAGACCTGTACGAGGGGTATATCAACGCGGCGAAAGAGGTTTTTGGTGCGAACGTCATAATCGTAGTTGACCGTTTTCACATTGCTAAACTGTATAGAAATGGCTTAGATGAACTCAGAAAGGAGGAACTGAAGCGTCTGAAGAAGGAACTGTCAAAGGAAAAATATAAAAAATTGAAAGGAACGATGTGGATACTGCGTAAGGAGATAGAAGGATTGACGGTGGAAGATTTAGAGGTTTTGAAATGGTTATTCAAATGCTCTCCAATATTGGAATTGGCGTACAAACTTTGTAATGAGCTGACTGATATTTTTGAGGGTGACTATTCTAAAAGTGAAGCGAAGCGCAAGATAAACCATTGGAAGAAGCGAGTCATAAAGAGTGGCTTGTGTTGCTTTAACCGCTTTTTATCGACGTTAGATAAGTGGATGGATGGGATTACAAACTACTTTATTAACCGGCAAACGAGTGGATTCGTGGAGGGCTTCAATAACAAAATTAAGGTGATTAAACGGCGTTGTTATGGTATTTTAAACGTTAAACATCTGTTTCAGCGCATACACCTTGATCTTGAGGGTTATTCTTTATTTGCTTGATTTATCAGGGAAATATGTACAACGCAAATCACCAAAGAGCCACAAAAGCAACGGTTTTTTCCACTTCCCGACTATGACTTACACCACCCGGATAAAGTAAGCGTTACAATCTCGGGTAGAATATTGGACGAAAATTATACCCGCATGTTAATTAGCAAAACAGATTTAGAGCTCTCTACTGTTATTCTTCTCGATAAAGTACAAAAGAAGATTGAAATCAGTCCGGAACAGCATCAATATCTACGGAAACAAAAAATGACTGAGGGGAGATACCCAAATATATTCATTTCCGCAGAAATAGCTGCTGCTGTTGGCAAAAAGGCAAAATATATAAAAGACAAGGTCTTGAGAAACAATATTACCATGACCTTATCATTTCATATCTGAAGAAACATAAACAAGCATCCCGTACAGATATTGATGAGCTGCTGCTTGATAAAATGCCAGATGTTCTGAATGACATACAGAAGCGGACAAAGATTAGAAATATGATTTCTGAAATGTCAAAAAAGTTAATTTTAATTGAAAACAGGGGGACAAGTAGAAAACCCATATGGGTACTAACCATGAAGGAGTAGCAATTAGCTATATTTAGCTATACTTTAGCTATACTTTAGTTATACTTTAGTTATAAACGTTTTTAACAGCGGCAAATGCAGCGCTTGTACCGAAAATCAAGCGGTATTTGGGACTAAAAAAATGAGCGAAAAAGTAACAGAAAGGAAATTTGAAGAACATATTGAAGACCACCTACTGAACTCAGGCTATCACAAACGCCGCCCCGAAGACTACGACAAAGACCTGTGCCTCATTCCCAAAGAGGTAATCCGGTTCATTCAGGCGACCCAACCAAAGGAATACGAGAAACTGCAGCTACAGTACGGTGCAGACACACCCAACAAACTCTGTTACAGATTGTCGAAGGAGATCCGTAATAAGGGCTCGCTGCACGTATTACGAAAAGGCATAAAGGACAGAGGCGCAACGTTCAAATTGGCATACTACAAACCCGCTAGCGGGATGAACCCCGAACACCAGATACTATACGAAAAGAGCCGGTTCTCAGTTGTTCGACAGCTCAGATACAGCAAGAAGACCGAGAACTCGTTAGACCTCACTATCTTCCTGAACGGTATTCCGATTATCACAGCGGAGTTGAAGAACTCGCTTACCGGTCAGATAGTTGACGATGCAATCAAGCAATACCAGACTGATCGTGACCCGCGAGAGCCCCTGTTCATGTTCAAACGCTGTCTGGTACATTTTGCAGTCGGCAATGAAAAGGTCTTTATGACCACCAAACTGCAAGGCGATATTACCAGGTTCCTGCCGTTTAATAAGGACACCGAAAACCCGGTTAACCCTAACGGGCACAAGACCGCGTACCTATGGGAAGACATTTTGCAGCCCGATACGCTATTGAACCTGCTCAACGATTATCTGCATATACACACCAAGACGGAAAAATATTGGGACAAGACCAGAGGTGTTATAGAATCCACGCGAGAGGTCTTTGTCTTCCCCCGGTACCACCAGTTGGATTTAGTCCGAAAACTGCTGCACGCGGTAAAGATAGACGGTGCGGGCCATAGCTATCTAGTTCAGCATTCCGCGGGGTCAGGGAAGTCATATGAGATCGCATGGCTATGTCACCAACTGGCACGATTATATCAGAAGGATACGGATAAGGAACGGCTATTTGATAGTATCATCGTCGTTACCGACCGCAGAGTACTGGACAAGCAACTGCGAGATAATATCAAGCAATTTGAACAGACGCCGGGCGTGGTAAAAGCGGTGGAAAAGAACTCAGAAGAGCTAAAGCGAGCGTTAGAAGATGGTAAAGATATAATAACAACAACACTGCAAAAGTTCCCGGTTATTTCCGATGCCATGACCAAATTACAGGGACACCGGTTTGCAGTCATCATAGATGAAGCACATTCCAGTCAATCAGGCGAATCCGCGAAGCATTTGAAGAAAGCGCTATCTGCGAATCTGGAAGATGCGGAAGAAGAGGACCGGGACGAGTTCGACCCTGAAGATGCGATCATCACGGAAATCCGAACCCGGGGACGGCAATCGCATATCTCATACTTCGCGTTTACTGCAACGCCAAAGAACAAGACTTTGGAACTCTTTGGTCGGAAGAATGCAGACGGTAAGTTTGTTGCGTTCCATATCTATTCCATGCGGCAGGCGATAGAGGAAGAGTTCATCATGGACGTTCTGGAACATTACACAACGTTCAAACGCTACTTCAAGCTGGTGAAGAAAATAGAAGGAGATAAAGAATACGACAAGAAGAAGGCGGTACAACTACTCACGTCATACGTGGATTTGCAGCCTCATGCAATTGAGATGAAGAGCAGAATTATATTAGACCATTTTCTGGCGACAACTGTGAATGCGATTCAGGGTCGTGGTCGTGCAATGGTTGTGACTCGTTCAAGACTCCATGCAGTGAAGTATTACCTGATGTTAAAAAAGCTCATGGCAGATAAATTTCTACCTTTCAAACCGCTAGTTGCTTTTTCCGGGACTGTTGAAGACCCTGATACAGAAGAAGAATACACAGAAATCCGCTTGAACCGGCTACCCCCAAGGGTCAGTATCACTGACGCATTCAAGACACGGGAATACCGGATTTTGGTTGTTGCAGAGAAGTTCCAGACAGGATTCGATGAACCATTTCTGCATACTATGTATGTGGATAAGAAGCTGGGCGGTGTGAATGCAGTCCAGACGCTGAGCAGACTGGACAGGACGATGCGAGGTAAAACCGATACGTTGGTTCTGGACTTCGTGAATGAAGCAGAAGAGATCCAGAACTCATTTCAGCCATATTATCAGACCACGTTCCTTGAAGAAGAGACCGACCCAAACAAACTCTATGACCTGCAATCAGAACTGGAGCTGTTTGGAATATATACCTCAGAAGAGGTAAAAGAATTTGCACTGATATTCTTCAATCCGGAAGAAAAAGCAGAGAAGCTGCAGCCGATATTGGATAATGTTGTGAACGCTTGGAGATACATAAAGGACGAAAACAGACGCGAGGACTTCAGGTCCATTCTGCAACGTTTTATCCGTTTGTATGGTTTTGTCTCTCAGCTCATCTCCTTTGAAGCGGTGGAGCTGGAAGAATTGTATGCGTTCGTAAAGAACTTGAACAGGAAACTACCAAAACGCGAAAAACATATTCCTACTGAAATTCGCGAGGCCGTGGACTTGGATTCGTTTAGGATTCAGGAAACATTTAAGGGTGGTCTACCACTTACGAAAACAGATTCTGAGATATCTGGCATCACCAATGGAAGATCGCAACATGCGGAAGATGATATAGACCTTTTGTCTCATATCATTAACGTACTAAATGAAACGTACGGGCTCAATTTGACGGATGATGACAAGGTGGATATTGAGCAAATTAAGATTAAGTTAGAAGAGAATGAGGAACTCCGGGATGTGATGAACGCAAACAATACGCTTGAAAATATCCGGTATAAGTTCGATAAGGTGGTGGATTTGGAATTACGGGGCTTCGTTAATACTAAGATTGACCTGTATAAGAAACTCATGGACCCCGCAGTGAATGCAATGTTCAAACAGAAGTGGTTTGACGGGTATGTGTTGCAATCAATTTAATTAGCGATTGGTAACAATAGATAGGTGGCGGGTATTCTTATAGTTGCGCTAAACTTCACATAAACGTAACCACAAGAGCAATAACAAATACTTTCGCGACAATACTGCACAGATAATTTATAACTACCATCTTCACGCCCAACCGTCCAAACAGCGAAATATACATAGGAAGACTGATTTTCAGATAGACCAAAGTTGTAATCAACATACTCCCGATAAGGAGCGTTATTATAGCCTGTTTCGCGTTTATCACACCTTTAGCCATCAAAGCCGCAACAGTAGCGTAACCCGCGGAGAAATGAGCTAAATCCGCTATGAGTGCGGTTATACACGCTCCCGGTAAATCTAACAGGTTCAAGACAGGGAAAAAGAATGAACTGATATAGTCCATGACACCGAGCGCAAAAAGTAAATCCACGATCAAAAACGACACTACCATTATCGGTATTATCTTCTTCAGCGTGGTAACAGTTTTTTTTAATGCCGTTTTCAGTTTTTGATCGCGCGAAGTTTCCGTGAGATTGACTTGTATCTCCGTGTCGAAACACCTTCGTACAGGAAAGCGTAATCGCGAATACACAAACGCAGCAGAAGACTGTAGAAACGCGGAAAAAAGATTTAGGCAAATGTAAATACCGCCAATGTAGGGACCTAAAAGCACAAGTGCTATGGGCGCTTGCACTCTTAACAGTGATTCCCCTATGACAATAGGGAAAGTGCACATCACCACCGTTAGTATAGTCTCCCTATCGCCGATTTTGCCTTCACGATAGAACCCAGCCAGCGTGGATTGACCGGTGGTAGGATTGAAAAAAGAAGCGAAAAGCGAAAAAGCACATTCCTTCGGTAAGTTTGAAGCACGACAAAAAGGTTTTATTAACGGTGATAATTTCCTTATCACGTTACTTTCCAGCATAAGATTCGCAATTATCACACCTAAGGTAATGAGAGTTGCAGCGGTAACCAAATAAATCACGATGTTCATGTCTTAATACCGTTTAATTATTTCGACAAACTATTTAATCTTGATAATATCGCTTTTTCTAAGGACGTTTCAAATTTTGTTTTTGTTCTGAAGATTTATATATCAATACAAATAAAGGCATACTAAATAAATATATGAGCAAAAAGCATAATAAAATATAGGCAATGGTGTTAACATCCCGCACCACGAAACTTAGTAGTCCGTTGCGCACCCATTGTCAATACTAACGCAACGGCAACTGATACTGCCGTAACAGTGTTGCAGATAAAAATATGAACCCGCTTTGTGCATGACTGAAACTAATGACTAAAAAAGGAGCAGATGAAGAGTGAAGGGAAATAGAACTTTATCTCGTCTTAATCTGCTTAATATAGTACTGGTGTTTAGCGCTTCTTGTTTACTGTTGGCAGTAATGCCTGCTGTGGCGCAAGAACAACCTAGTAGCAGCGTACCTTCAAATAAAGAAGACGTAGCGAGAGAAGTACTTGCCAATGAGATCATGCAGTATCTTAGAGCAGAATATTTAGGTGAGCGAGTGGGTCATCTCTCTTCAGAAGAACTGCGTGAATCTGCGAGTTATTATCCGCACTACCCACGACATATTACGGATTCCACGGGTGGGTCGGTGACGATATACAAACCAATAAACCGGCTAATCGTTTTTTCCGCTACTTATGGTGACGTAATACGAATAGTGAACGCAAAAGAGCGAGTTGTTGGCGTTTCCAGCGCCATAACAAAAGATGAGTTTTATTTCCCTGTGCTAAGCAAAGTACCATCCATAGGGAGTTTATGGGAGCCGGATCTTGAAGCGATAATCGCACTTGAGCCAGATGTCATATTAACATGTGAGAAATTCCCCGCACCAGAAAAGGTAGATGATTTGCTCCCTGAGAACATCAAAGTCATTCGTATGGTGTTCACTGATCCTGTAACTTTAGAAGAAGAACTGAATAAACTGGGATACCTCCTGGACAAAGAGGAAGAGGCAGGAGAGTTCATTAAGTTCTATCGTGGGCATATGGAAACAATCGAAGGCCGATTAGAAGTATTCTCAGAGGCTAGGAAGCCCAAAGTGTATTTCGAGTACTCTAAGGAATATGACGCAGCATCTGAAGGCTCTGTGCATCATCACTTATGTTTTTTGGCGGGTGGTAATAACATTGCTGCTGATTTATTAGGGGCATATCCAAAAGTAGATGCGGAATGGCTGCTTGCACAGGATCCTGCGATTATTGTCAAATGGGCCCCACGTGATACATTGCAAATCAAGAGGGACGAATTAAAAGAGCGTACTGGTTTAGCAGACGTCACCGCCGTGAAGGAAGAAAAAGTCTACGCAATTGCATATGAGATTACAACCAGACCTGCCTGCTTTGTAGGGGTGCTATACATGGCAAAATGGTTCTATCCCGAGCTATTTGAGGATATTGACCCGAAAACGATATACAAAGAGTATCAGGCACGATTCCTGGATCTTGATATTGACTTGGATGTTGTATATCCCTCGGAGTAAGCAAAACTAATATGGCATCGCGTAGCGAATAAAATGACAAGAAAGAATAAAATTTGATAATCGGACGCAGAAGAACGCAGATAATCATGATTTTTAATATAAGGAATTGACGGATGAGAGTTCTTCTATCGAGTTTATAATAAATTGGGTTATGGTTTTCTGGAAAAGGTTTATGAGATTGCAATGGTGATATTAATTTTGGCGCGAAACGGGAAGTTAAACGTAAGGCATTTGATACTTCGGAATATTTTTCTGCGTAAATCTGCGTCCTGAATAGGTTTTTGAGCTCGTCCCAATAACGTATTCCGTTAATTACGGTATTGAAAATCTTTCCTCTTCCATCGCATAACAGTCAAAGCAAAGAGTTCTTCCCCGAACATCTACAAATTCATCGAGTTCTTGCCCACATTTTGAACACTTGATTTTCTTTACTTTCCTGCCACCCTCAACCGCTTTTTCGGCTTCCTTGGCCATCCACCTTTCCCTTCTTTCTTCGGCTGTTTCTTCCCTTCCCGGCATTTTGGTTAATACAATTAACGTTTTTGTGTATATAAAGTATAACGTATTGTTTATTTTTATATCCATTCTTAACTTTATATCTGAAGCCAAAGCGATTGTCATTCGCTATAAAAATGCAGAATGAAAACTCGCATTCATCTGGCGTTTCCGAGAAAAGGTGGGTGCAGTGCGCAATCTGTGGTCGAAGATTAACAGTCCGCCACACACAAGTACAAACGACCAATAAACTCACTTCATGTGGCAAAAACTACCCTGGTAAAAGTCATGGCCTGTAAAAACCATCCAGACGAATGCGAATTCCGTTTTTTCGTTTTGGACTTTCGTTTCAAATGTTCACCCAAAATTAGCTAAAACTTCGCGCTCATTTTTTGAATACCGGATTGTTAGGGGTTAAGTTTAATATAGAACTAGGACACTTTTATATGCAAAAAAGTCATGAGTATGGGAGTGTCCGAAATGAAGAAAGGATTATTAATCCTGAAACGCAAGAAAGCTGCACGATAAAGGTTGGAGTAAACGTAAAATAGCAGGTCATTTATTTGCAAGCAAAGACAGCGTAGGTAAATGGGTGCAGAGGGATAAACAAACTAAAATCAATTATTGACACGGATTAATGCTGATTAACGCAGAAGAACTCAAATCCGTGTAAATCTGTGTAAATCTGAGTCTTAAATAGGGAGAAGTTATACTGTATGGCACAATCGAATTTTCTAGTGATATAAGTAGGAACCACTTTCCAATTTTTAAATTTCTTTGAAAGAGAATTCTAGGAGAACCAAATAACATACTTCCTAATCCAACCTGAGATCCATAGCCATGAAGTATTCTTTTGTATATTTACGCTCGTTCTACCCACAAATTATACCTGTGCATCCTAAAAGTGAATGAATCTCGATTCCACCGGAAATGTGAGCTG
>QENJ01000232.1 GCA_013374505.1 Candidatus Methanophagaceae archaeon | reverse complement strand
GACCCAGCGTGTATTCGCTATCGTTAAGATACTTCGGAAGTGGTGTTCTCAATGTTATGTACTTGAATTTCTCACAACCATCGTCTGTGTTCCCATTGTTGTCCAGAACCTCTATCGCTGGTATCTCGTATCGCACTCCGTCCACGTGGAAGACATCTCCTCTCTGTAATTCCTTACCCACTGTGATCAGTGCCTTATCCGTATCTCTCAATCGTCCATCGTACCGAGCATACCATGTCACGTCTGGATGCTTTGGTGTGTTATCAGGTTTGCCATTATTGTGTCTATCGAAGAACGTGTTATTCGAGGTTAAATCGACGCTTTTTTTCGTATCATCCTCGGTATTACCGCAGTACCATAAGGTCACCTCTGGATAGGTATCAGACATACCATATCCTGTGAACTTCAACTTGTGGTCAATGAATTGCACGACATCGTCTTTCTCCATGAGGTACGTCTTCTCTAGCCTTATTGTTCCGTTTGTTGTTTTCGGTAGTAACCCTTCCTTTATGTCGTCTGGGTTGCAAGATAGGTATGCTAGTCTTACAAGGTTATTCCTTACAGACTCGACACCTGGGTTCTCAAACAACTCAAGTCCTATCTGTTCCGTTGTTGGATCTGATACGATTGGGAATGGGAACCAACTGTCTACATCTGCATGCCATGGTTTCTTGTCCTGCGAATCAATGAGCATATAAGTTGTCTCGATAACTATTGCTGGTGCTAACCCTATCAGCTTATGCCAGCCATAGAACTCGTACTCGGGCACATACCATACTCTTAAGTACTCCTTCAGGTCTACGTTTTCGTTCTGTGCATTCATTGAATATTCTGGGCTATATTGTAGTATCGCTGCATCAAAGGTGATCGAATCCTTTCTTATCGCTGTCGGATTAAATGGCTCTTCCCAGTTCTCGTACTGCTCGATATTGCAATCATTGGTAATTCCAAACGTGCTGTCACTGCCATTACCGTATATCTTTATGGTGGCCATCTTTAGCTCGTCGTCATAGTACACATAGATGTCATTACCGTCTTCGCCGTCCTTCTGGTCGTATGAGAACGCGACTCTCTGCTCAGTGGGATCTCCACCTATTTTGTTGTCGTACAAGTCTCCTGTTGCTTGCGGTGCAATCCACGAAGTCGTGATGATGTAGTCTCCATCAAGTTCGACTGGCCAGCTAACATCCGGTATTGTATAATAGTCTGGTAGTTCAGGCAGCACGAACGCTGTGTACAGGTCTGGTAGTGACTGAACATCGAATTTCGTCCAGGACTCTGTTATTAGTCCTCCTGCCTCTTGCCTTATCTTTTCCTCTGTTCTAGCCACGATGATCGCTGGATCGTCTGCAAATATATAGAAACCATTGTATACAAGACTCTGTAAAAGCGCCTTGTTAATAGCGTCCTTAGATTCGCCTATTCCGAAAACGTTTATTACATCAAGTCCCGCATCTATCGCAGCTTGTCTCCCTACCGTTGTATTGCCTTCTGTTACCCATCCATCACTGGATATATCCACTATTTTTGTTGGTGCATCTGATGATTCAGTAATGACTTTCGCTACTTTGAAGAAAGCAGCACTCATGTTGGTGTTTTGCTCTATTGGATCAATCGCCTGCATCTTTGTTGCAATACCGTTGACCGTGTCTGGTGTTATTTGGGTGAGTGGTACTTCTACTTTAGCATAGTTCGAAAACTGAATCACACACACTGAGACAGTGCCATCTTGTGGAATTGCGTATATTGCCGAAACCAAACCGTCTATCTGCAAATCAAAGAATCCATCGTCAACCAGGTTTTGTGATGAATCAAGAACGAGGATCAAATCCTTTCGTCCTCCTTCGCCTTTCCAGTCTTCTCGCAGCTTCTCCAGTAAATTCGTTGAATATCGCTCTTCTACTTGCTCTTCTATGTATATAACCTCTAATGGGTCTATGTTATCAATTACACGCATCTTAACATCGTATGCTATCCAATTGCCCTTGCTGTCTGTAAGTTTTGTACCCGCATAATCCTGTCTTGTCCAGTCTCTTTCTTCTGTAGCATCTGTCCACAACGGTATGTCTATGTCATCAACCATGTCATGGTTCATGTTAAACGGCGGAAGCAACGGTATTAACTCTGCCGGCGCGATACAGTCTATAAACTGTGAAGATACAACGCTCTCATCACGAACAGAACCATCGCCCTTCGGCAGCTTCGTCCTAAGCGTAATGTACTTGAACGCATCCATTACACCATCACCGTCTGTATCAACCACTTCGACTGCTGTTACCTCGTATCTCACCGCATCTACGTAGAACACATCGCCCCAGTGTAGCTCCTTACCCACTATGAGTCTATCTTTGTCTCGGCGCACATACCAGGTCCTTATATGACCGGTAGCCGCATCGTGGTTCGCTGTGTCATACTCGTTGTTATGACGGTCAAAGTATATTTTGTCTTCATCCGCTAAACTAATCCAGCCTTTTTCTGAATCGTCCTGTGCATTTCCTGCATATGCTACTTTTATAACGAACTCTGTTGGACGTCTATCTTCGTCCACTTTGATATTTGTTAGTTCCACTGTGTGGTCGAAGAACTGCACTTTATCCCCTTCCTGCAGAGCTAATCTCTTCTCCAGGCTGATTTCGCCAAGCACTGTTTCACCTGTTTCAACTAACGGCGCTACAGCAGGTCCGCTAATACTTGCAACCGTGGTTAGGTTAGTATCTTTTGCTCCAGACCATGCACCAAGTCCTGTTTGCGTATCAATCTCACATGTTGGTATTAAAAATTCTGTGTTTGGTGCTGTGCCCGTTATTGGTAGATACAATGTGTTCATCAGCATGTAAGTGTATTCCATGTTTATTGTGGGGTGTGAGTCATTCTTTCTTGGTCCATTGTACTGGCCACAGGGCTCGTACCATGACCTCAAGAATATCTTCTCACGGGCATTCTCACTGCTGCTACCTTTACCTATTATTATACCGTAATACGGTGTCCCAGGGTCACGGTTCTCTTCAATAATCGCTGGATTGTACGTGATCGAATCTTTTGGTATTACTGTCGGGTCAAATGGTTCTTTATAATTGATATATCGCTCTGGAGCATTCCCCTGTGGTTGCACGTCACCGTATATCCGTATCGAAGACGCGGGCTCCTCATCAGGAGAAAAACCCCCATTCGTTCCGGCCATACTAGTTGGCGCAACCATAGCGAATATCGAAGCGACCATTATCGCCGCAAATGCTATCCCTACTATCACTTTTCCTTCTCTTACTTTTGTTTTCATATTCTCTTTTTATTTACCTCCTGTGATACAGGTGGTTTTTTGAGTATATAAAAGCATATGTCGAAAACAGGTGTTTTTCGCCTGCAAATAAATAGTGTTTAAATAGGGTACATTTCCTGTCGAGTGTTTTTGTTTGAAAGCGTTGAGGGATAGTAGGGGGAAAGTGGGGGAAGGAAAGAATACTACAGGGAACAATCTGAGAATACTATTACATCACTATTATAATAGTATATTATTATCGTACTTGTTTTGCTAACCTCGATATTGTACCGAGTTCCACAAGAAACATTAGGCTCTTCGCTGTTTCATGTGGGTAGATGTGGTTATGGTGTGGCCAAACAATCCAAAACACGAAGAAAACGAAGGGTCAAGAAAGAATAAAATTTGATAATCGGACGCAGATGAACGCAGATAATCAGGATTTTTAATATAAGGAATTGGTGGAGGAGAGTATTAGAATCTTCATTTGATACTTTGAGGAAATAGTTTTCTGCGTAAATCTGCGTAAATCTGCGTAAATCTGCGTAAATCTGCGTCCTAAATAGGTAGAAGTTATACGTTATATACAAAAATAGAACTTCAAATGCCAAAAGCCATCCTAAGCGTATTTCTAACCGCGGGGGCAAGGCCAATGGTGATAAGTGCCAATAAAACCATATTCTTTAGTTCTTTCTCCTCTTCGTGAAACTGGGTATCCATAAGATACAACACGGGTATGAGTATCCCAAGTTTGAGCAGGTACATTCCCACTGCGGAGCCTGTGTACTTCACTATCAGGTTTTCTATCACATGTTTCCCGGTGTAGTCCAGTAGGTCAATACCGATGTAAGTGGAAGTGGCGTCGAGTAGATGCGCTGCTAAAACGGATACGTTCAACTTATCTGTTAGAAAATGCAGGCCGAATTTCGCGGCTATCAGGTATATCACACCCACTATTACGGCTGAGATGCCCGAGACTGCAAGAATAACCCAGGGCGAAATTAGCTCTTCCGTCCACAACAGGATTGATAAGGTTGCAAAGAACCATATCAAACCGACAGCACCAAAAATTAGGTTATAACTGGTTTTACTCGTCTTGATAGATATTACAAGTGCAAAAACGCAGCAGACGAATACAAGAAAATAGATCAGCGGGGTAATCAGCAGGTAGCTTAACGGTGGCAGTATTAATTCAGCATCTTCTATCACGCGCATAGTTGCGCCTACAAGGATGTAAGGCACGACCGCAGCGATAAACTTCTCGTCTATCTCTATCTCAAGTTTTTTCAGTATTTTTAGTAGTGCGAGAAGGACTAACGCAAATAATAAAGCCCAAGATATTGTGTTTACCCAGTTGTAGCCGGTGTCGTAGATTATGGGATGGATATAATATGTATCAAGAAACTGCCTTAGCGCTTCGGTCATAATTAGAACTATCTTTTAAGTTAGATTTGAAATGGTAGAAATGCTGGGCTCCGCACAGGAACAACAACAGCACTACCGCTATTATCCGCCCAGCTATTTGTTTACCGCAACCGTCCATTCACGGACATTCTCATCTTGCTTTCCTGTATTTCGGATGATATTTCTTTATTATGTGCTCATCTATCCGCTTTAGTTCGCCTTCGGGCAGTGTTGCCAATAGGTCCCAGCCAAGGTTCAACGTCTCTTCTATACTCCGGTCATCGTTTCTACTCTGTGTAACGAACTCCTTCTCAAACATATCTGCGAACTCTAAGTATTTCCGGTCACGGTCTGTCAGCGCCTCTTCTCCCACAACCGCAACTAAATCACGCATGTCTCTGCCTTCTGCATAACCCGAATAAAGCTGGCTGGATACGCCTGCATGATCTTCCCGCGTTCTTTCCGGACCTATCCCTTCATCCATCAACCGGGAGAGCGAGGGCAATACATCTACTGGAGGATACATACCCCTTCTGTGCAGGTCTCGTGAGAGCACAAACTGCCCCTCTGTGATATACCCCGTTAAGTCCGGTATTGGATGCGTTATGTCATCATCAGGCATACTTAAGATCGGTATTTGCGTAATCGTACCTTTACGCCCATGTATTCTACCCGCACGCTCGTACAGCGTAGACAAATCTGTGTACATGTATCCCGGATAGCCCCTCCGCCCTGGAACTTCTTCACGTGCAGCCGAAATCTCCCGTAACGCCTCGCAGTAGTTCGTCATATCCGTAAGAATAACGAGGATGTGCATATCACATTCATAAGCGAGGTACTCAGCCGTTGTCAGTGCCATTCGCGGTGTTATTATACGCTCGATTGCGGGATCATCCGCGAGATTGAGAAATGCAACTATTCGCTCGATAGCTCCCGTACGTTCAAAATCGCGCATGAAAAAAGAAGATTCCTCGTGTGTTATGCCCATCGCCGCAAACACCACGGAGAACGATTCACCAGAGGCCAACACCTTCGCCTGCCTCGCTATTTGCGCAGCAAGAGCATTGTGCGGCATCCCCGCACCGGAGAATATCGGCAACTTCTGCCCTCTCACAAGCGTGTTCATCCCATCAATAGTGGAAATCCCAGTCTGGATAAACTCACGTGGATAATCCCTTGCCGTAGGATTTATCGCAGCACCGATAATCGGTAGCCGGTCTTCCGGAATCACCTCTGGGCCACCATCTATTGGCCTGCCCAAACCGTCAAAGAAACGGCCGACCATATCCTTTGAGACGCTTATTTTCATTATGTCACCAGTAAATCGCACCCTCGTCTTTGACGTATCTATTCCTGATGTGCCCTCAAATACTTGAACCACCGCAATCCCTACGCTCGAGTCTAACACCTGTCCGGTCTTCTCTTCTCCACTTGGCGTAACTATCTTCACTACTTCGCCATACGAAACTCCTTCTACTCCTTCTACCACAATCAAAGGACCTGCTGCTTCCTTTATCGTGGTGTATTCACGTGCAGAAACATCTACCGCCATTTCTTTTTACCTCTTATTTTTATTTGCATCACGGAGCTTCTTCCGCGTTCTTTATTAAAACTTCAAATTCATCTTTCATAGCCCTCTGTATCTCCTCGTACTTATCTTTGAAGCCTTCGTTTGGCACGTATTTCATCCTTGCCATGGCATATTTGATTTGCATACGCTCCAGTTTATCTATACCTATGCCACGCTCTATCGCTTCCCTTGCACCATCATACCATTGAAGGATGGCTTTTGCCATCAGATATTGCTTTTCAAGCGAGCAGAACGAATCTATTTCGTGGTATGCGTTCTGTTGCAAAAAATCCTCTCGTATCATACGTGCCACTTCCAGCGTGCCCCTTTCACGTGGTGGTAGTGCATCAGCACCCACGAGCTGCACTATCTCCTGCAGTTCCGCCTCCTTCTGCAATAGCCCCATCATCTCCTCCCGCTGCTCCATGAAATCAGGCGCGATAGAATCCGCAAACCAATCGCCGAGATACACGCTATAAAGTGAATAGCTACGCAACCAGCTTATAGCCGGGAAATGCCGTCTATCTGCTAATGACGAATCAAGCGCCCAGAAATCGCCTACCACACGCAACGTATTCTGTGTCACGGGCTCGGAGAAATCACCACCCGGCGGCGATACCGCGCCAACTATTGTGACCGAGCCTATTCTCTCTTCGGACTCCGGGCATAGCGCCTTTACTCTACCCGCTCGCTCGTAGAAATCTGATAATCTTGTCGCTAAATACGCGGGATAGCCTTCCTCACCCGGCATCTCTTCCAGCCGGCCCGATATTTCTCGCAGTGCCTCTGCCCAGCGTGACGTGGAATCCGCCTGTATCGCCACGTCATAGCCCATGTCACGATAATACTCTGCGATCGTGACCCCGGTATAAATAGACGCTTCGCGTGCCGCAACAGGCATGTTAGAGGTGTTCGCAATGAGTGTTGACCGTTCCATCAACGTTTCACCACTGTATGGGTCAATAAGCTTAGGAAAATCCTCTAAAACCTCTGTCATCTCATTTCCACGCTCGCCACAACCTATGTACACGATGACCCTAGCATCAGCCCATCTTGCTAACTGATGCTGCATGACCGTCTTTCCCGTCCCGAACCCACCGGGAATGGCACCTGTGCCGCCTTTTGCTATTGGGAAGAACGTATCGTTAATCCGCTGACCTGTCAACAAGGGCACCTCAGGGTCTAATTTTTCCTTGTATGGTCTTCCCTTCCTTACAGGCCATTTCTGCATCATCTGCAATTCTACATCGCCAGCATCTGTCTGCACCCGAGCTATGCACGCATCAACGGTGAATTCTCCTTCTTTTAACTCCAAAAGCTTACCGCGTATCGTAGGAGGGACAAGAATCTTATGCTCTATCACCTTCGATTCCTGAACAACGCCCAGAATTGCGCCGCTTACTACTTCGCTGCCTTCAGTCGCAGTCGGCGTGAATTGCCATTTCTTTGCTCGATCTAGCGACTCAACGTATACGCCTCGTTCGATATAATCCCCGACCTTCGCCTTTATGCTTTCCAGAGGTCGTTGTACACCATCATAAAAATTCTTTAAAATTCCAGGACCAAGCTCAACGGATAAAGGTGCTTTTGTTCTTATTACAGGTTCACCTGGCTTTAAGCCCGTGGTCTCCTCATATACCTGAACATAAGCAAGGTCGCCGTCCAATCTTATCGTTTCGCCCAGTAATCCCTCTTCCCCTACTTTTATCACTTCGTACATCTCACAACCACGCATATTATTTGCAACAACTAACGGCCCTGCTATTTTTTCTATTGCGCCCTCTTTTTCCATATTTTCTCCTCCTTTTCTTATCTTAGTTCTTATCTCTTAAACTAAAAAGTTGTTTCTTTTCGTAGCGAAACATAAGTGATGGCAAGCGAAATCAACAGGTACGGAAGTGGGTTATCCCGGTAAACAAGGCGGATAATAAGTGAATCGTGACTTATTTTTGAACGCGTGATCTTCTGGTTCGCTAAATGAACAAACGCAAAATTTTAGTATTTAGCTCGTTTATATGCTCAACCGCTGCCCCACCCATATCTAACGGAGATTTAGCATCCATATCTGCTTTTATCAAGATCTTGTCATAAGGTATGACTCCCAGTAGAGGAATGTCCATCTCTTTTAGCTTCAGTTCTACTTTTGCGGTCATCTCGGAATCCGTAGCTTTATTAATCACGCCTGCTATATTCTTTATGCCTATATCCGCACCAAGTTTCTTTATTCTGCCGACTGTCTCTATCGCCCTCATGCCCGGTTCTACCACCGCCAGCATCAGGTCAACGCCTTTTGCCGTACCCCGCCCTAAATGCTCTATCCCTGCTTCCATGTCCATTATTACCACATTGCCTTTGAATATCACATGCCGCAGCAAAGAACGTAGAAAAGCACTCTCTGGGCATACGCAGCCGCTTCCGCCTTTATCTATCGTACCCATTACCAGCAAGACCACACCATCGGGTCCCTTTGCGCCATATCGCTCGATGATGTCATCCACCTTTGGATTCAGTTTATAGATGCCAGAACCTGAGTGCGCACCGGTGCGCTCGAAAATCAGATCCTTTAGCTCGGAAATCGGTGGCGGGCCCTCTTTTATGCCCAATGCAAACTTCAGGTTCATTGCGGGATCGGCATCCACGGCGATTACACCATGCCCTTCTTTCGCCATGAGTCGTGCAAGGGTGCCCGCGATGGTCGTTTTTCCTACGCCGCCTTTACCCGCAACGGCTATTTTTAGCTTTTCTAACTGCTCCATCTCGTCTAATGCTATGTCGTATGATGGCTTGTGAACATATATATTTTTGCGGATGCCGCACGGACAAAGAATTAGAGGTTACATTATCCGTAAAAATGGATCTTTCTCATTCATTCTAACTCAACTAATGTCACACACAGGATTCCTTTCATCCCGCCCGTCCCAAGTAAAGTCAAACATTTTTCCATCGGCATATGCAACAACTATTCCGGCTATATCGCTCGAAACTAACCCAAACGGAAAAGCACCAGTAGTGTTTGAGTCTATATTAATATACGCCGGCCCTTCAAATTAAAAATGTCGTCCTAGGATCCCACAGTACCCAGTTGATAAATATGCCACGTTCCTGTATGTAAAGTCCACATTTCCACCCTCTTTTATTGCTGTAGAAATGTCGTTTTGCGTGTTTGCAAAGTGCCGAAGGCATTTGGGTGAGCGAAGCGAACCGCAAACACGCTGTTGAACGCCTTCTCGCTAATACGGAATACATGTTCGCTATATCAAGACTTCGTTTAATGGTCGTCTTGGTGCATGCTCCTTCTCCGGTTCAGCATAGCCGAAGTGCTCGGCCGCTATCAGCAAGTTCTCCAATGCACAGCCTATACTA
>QENJ01000231.1 GCA_013374505.1 Candidatus Methanophagaceae archaeon | reverse complement strand
CTGATCACAGCTTCGTGGTTGACTATTCCATAAACATCGCAATCTGGATTGGGACATGCCTGATCGTGATCTTCCCGTTTAGGCCCTCGTTTTTTTTATACTGTTCATGCATTTTATTATTATCGCAATGGCGGTAAAAGATAAAAAGGAACCGAATAAATACCCCAACTATAAGGGGGGAGCACCCAGGATTTAGATAAATTGAAGCCCGCATGCGTTTTACCATACTTTTTGAAGAGGATACCCATCTCTATTAACCATTCTCCCTTTCTTGTGCTAATCTTGAGAAATCTCGTGTCTGCATAGAGCATAACTTCCTTCTATTTAAGATGCGGATTTGCACGGATTTATTTACGTTGAACATTGTTTTGATTTTTATCTTCTGTGTTAATCTGCGTTAATCGGTGGTTTTGGATTGGTGATACAGCTACTGCAGTTTACGTTTGTTGCAAAAGGATCGCTACCGTTTGTGTCGTTGCAGCATGTGCCGAGACATTCTTGCTCACCGTCCCAACCGGCAAGGCATGCCATCATCCACCAGAAAGCTCTGTCTTTTAGATTACAGTTCAAAGCTTTTGAATATGCACAAGAGCAGGCTGCACACAAGTCGCTACCAGGATTAGCGGCACACCACTCGTCTGCCCAGTTACCTCCACAATCATAGTTAAACCCATCATCAGCTCCACGATCCAGGAAATAGTTACCGTCAGGGTCATAGCGTTCTATGTCGGCAAAATCGAACAGAGTAGAGAGAACCCGCTGGTTTCTTGATGACGTTCATCCCAATTACTATCTGACTTCCCTGCGATGTGTGTCCATAAGAAAGATTGAACATCGCCTTTGATTGTTTTATCCAATCTGTCGGTATCTTCGAAAGATTCGTACATGTATGAACAATAATAATCGCTTCAGCACGCACAGACGGCACCAATACCAGCATTAAAGATACGATTACCAATCATACCCCATTTTTTAACTACCGTCTCTCTTTGCATTTCTTCTTATAGCCCCACCTTTTCCTTTTCGCCTCTGCAGACCTCATTCACCACCGAACTCGCAGAGTGTACATAGACCTGCTCATCTCTCTGCATTCTCCGCGAGCTCAGCGGTAAACACTTATACCTAAACTTCTTATAGCTCAGTACGGCATCATCCCGCCAGGCATACCACCCATTCCACCAGCACCCGGCGGCATACCCTCAGGTGGCGGTGGGCTCGCTCTAGTTGACGCTATCACATCATCTATCTTGAGTATCATCGTAGCAGCCTCCGTAGCCGACTCCACCGACTGCTTCTTTGTCCTCAATGGCTCTATCACGCCGGCCTGCCACATATCTACCACTTTACCGGTATAAACGTTCAAGCCCGCATTCTTTTCGCCTCGTTCATGCGCCGCTTTCAACGCCACCAGCATGTCTATCGGGTCGAGTCCTGCATTTTCCGCCAAGGTCCTCGGGATTATATCCAGCGCCTCTGCGAATTTCTCTACCGCCAATTGCTCCCTTCCTTTTAGTGACGCACCGTATTCGCGTATTCGCAGCGCTAATTCCGTTTCCACCGCGCCACCACCTGCAACTGCTTTGCCGTCTTCTAAAATGCTTGCTACTACCATGAGCATATCATGTAACACCCTCTCGATTTCATCTACTACCTGTTCGGACCCACCGCGTAGTACTATGGAGACCGCATGCGGATTCTTGCACTCTTCTATAAACAGCATCTTATCGCCGCCCATCTTCCGCTCGTCTACAAGCCCGGCATACCCTAAATCACTTTTGCTTAGCTCTTCCAGAGTAGTCACGACATTACCGCCGGTTGCTTTCGCCAATCTATCCATATCGCTCTTCTTTGACCTTCGCACCGCCATAATACCGTATTTCGCGAGATAATGCTGCACGAGGTCGTCTATTCCCTTCTGACAGATCACTACGTTCGCACCGCTTTCTTTTATGCGCTCGGCCATCGCTTTCAGCTCGTGCTCTTCCTCATCAAGGAACCCTTTTAACTGATCTGAGGTCGTTATCTTTAGCTCCGCGCTTGTCTCGGTCTTCTTCACTTCCAGAGATGCGCTTACTAATGCTACCTTCGCATCCTCTACTTTCGTTGGCATTCCGGGATGCACCACTTCTTTGTCTATCGCTATACCCTGTACCAACTCGGTATCTTCTATTCGCCCGCCCACTTTCTTCTCTACGCATATGTTATCTATATCTACTACTCTAGCCCCTCCATGTCCGGTCTCCGCTATATTCTTAACCGCCTGCATCGCTATCTCCGAGAGGAACTCACGAGACGATTCTGCGAACTTGCCCGTAATCGAAGTTCTTGCTACTTTCTTCAGCTCTTCTTCGTTTTCTACGTCTATATCCGAAGATATTTCGGCCAGCACCTCTCGCGCCTTCTCTGCTGCCAGATTATAGCCCAATATGACTACTGTCGGGTGCAATTGCTGTTCCAATAGATCTTCCGCCTTCTTCAGCAGTTCGCCACCGATTACAACAGAAGTTGTCGTGCCATCGCCCGCAACCGAGTCCACGGTCTTCGCCACTTCTACTATCATCTTCGCCGCGGGACTCTCGATTTCCATCTCTTTTAGAATTGTCGCGCCGTCATTTGTTATTACCACGTCTCCCATAGCACCCACAAGCATCTTATCCATACCCTTTGGTCCCAATGTGGTACGAACCGCATCAGCCACTGCCTTCGCCGCATTTATGTTCGCACTCTGTGCGTCCCTACCTCGTATCCGTTCACTACCTGCTCCAAGTACCAGTATCGGTACTCCACCTAATTGTCCTGCCATTTTTATCTTTCCTCGTTAACTTATACTTCCTTCCTCAATACTCTATTAATCTATAAAGGTTACTTCCACGTGTAACAATTATAAACATAGCCCTATAAATATTCCGGGTGGTATGCAGTATAAGAAAGCGAGGCGAAGAGCATGAGACTGGTGATGAAATTTGGCGGTGTTGCAATCGCAGATGGCAGAAAGATAAAATCCGTAGCTGATTTGGTAAAGAACGTAAAAGAAGATGCGAATGCTGGCAAGACAAAAGAGCTGGTCATTGTAACTTCTGCACTCTTTGACGTTACGGATATATTACATGAGACGGCACCACGCATAGTAAAAGAGGGCCAGGTGGAAAAGGTAAAAGAATTCGTAGTGGCGTTTCGAGCGAAGCATGATACAGCAGCTTCGGATGCCATAACCGATCCACGGGTATTGACCAAGGTAAAGAGTGAACTAAAAGAGCGGATGGATGAGCTGGAGAAAGCTCTGATTGGTGTATGCCTCGTGGGCGAATTGACCGTGAGGTCGTGTGACTACATAGTCTCGTTCGGCGAAAGATTAGCTGCACCCATATTGGCAGGCACATTGCAATCAATAGGAATAGATGCGGTGCATCTCACGGGTGGTGACGTGGGTATAATAACAAATGATGACTATGGCAATGCACAGCTAATAACGGGTGCGGAAGAGACGATAAGAGCGCGGCTTACGTCTCTGTTGGCAGATAATAAGGTACCGGTCGTTTGTGGTTATATCGGCGAGACGAAGAAGGGTATAATAACGACCACGGGCAGAGGTGGTTCGGACTATACCGCTACGCTCATCGGTGCGGCAATAGCTGCCGATGAAATCTGGCTCTGGAAGGAGACAGAAGGGATAATGAGTGCCGACCCTAAGATAATCAAGGATGCACGGAAGATACCTTATATCTCATATCGGGAAGCGATGGAACTGTCGTATTTCGGTGCGTCTGTACTCCATCCACGGGCTATAGAACCTGTGATTGAGAAACAAATCCCTATTCGTGTGAAGAATCTGCTCATGCCAGAAGACGAAGGCACTCTTATAGGTAAGGCGTCCGAACACACAACTAAAGCTGCTAAAGCTATTACGCTTATTGAGTCTACATCTATTATCAATATCGCGGGGAGGGCGGTGAAGAGCATATCCGAAGTCGCGGCACGTATATTCGCAGTATTAGCCGCAGAAGGTGTGGACATCATTATGATCAGTCACGGTTCCTCGGAAAGGACGATTTCGGTCGTTATCAACAGCGCACAACAGAAAAAAGCAATCAATGCGTTACGGAATATTAATACCGAGGGCGCAGTAATACGTGATTTTACATCTAACAGTAACGTCTGTGCGATGGGTGTTGTCGGTGCGGGTATGGCAGGATCGCCGGGAGTTGCCGGTAAAGTCTTTTCCGCTCTGGGTAATGAAGGCGTGAGCGTGATTATGATCTCACAAGGTAGTTCGGAGTATAATATCTCATTTGTGGTGAAGAAAGAAGATGCGTATAGAACCGCGCAGGCGATACACGATATGTTTGAGATGGGTAAGTGAACACACCGCAACTACGGCTAACAATCCCACAAGCAGGTAATTATTTCTGTCGGCGTTACAACAACAGGTGCATTTCATTCAACCTCTCTTTCGTAAATTCCGGTAACAACCCGATGCGAAAACATTTAAACAGCCGGTGATTTATGTAGTCAAGCAATTACTTTGATTGACGCCCGACTGCGAAGGTTCAGTCACGATTAGTGCCATATCAACACCACTGAGCGAAGCAATCACAGGACAGCCTATCCCCTGTGGCCCGTCAATTAAAATCAAATTGTGGTGTCTCGTTAATGTTCTTTATTCTATTTATTTGTTCTCTGCTCAGTGGCTCTACCGAGCACGGTCGCAAAGGCGTGTTAATATCAACTCGTTCCGGCTTTATTGCCGCAGCAATGCGTGCTAAATCTTCTGCACACCCCTTATTCTCATTAATAAACATCATTTGCAGTTCAAACTCGCCCGCATACGCCCTTCTAAAACCTTTGAGCCCATTTAAAATATCGTCAATAGAAATGGACGCATGAGGTTTATTTATTTTTCTTAGCAATTCCGAATTGGGTGCATCTAACTTCGTAATCACTTTATCCAGCTTAGACAACGTAATTTGCACCTCTTTAAGGTGAAGTAGAGAGGCATTTGTCAGAATTGTAATAGGCAAATCAGTAATCGCTCTCACCACTTCAATCGCTTCGTCCAGATTGGATGCGAGTGTTGACTCCCCCATTCCAGAAAAGGTTATAAAATCAACATCGCCTTCTTCCAAAGCGTCAAGAGCTTCTGACAAGTCCAACTTTACCAGCTCCGTATCAACAAAAATCGCCCTCTTTACGCTTTTCTCTTTGGTACACCCTAATTGACAGTAAACGCAATCGAAAGAGCATACTTTATCCTTTGTGATTAGATCAAAACCTAATGATTTCCCCAACCGCCATGAGGGTACAGGTCCGTAAATAGTGCTCATTTCACGCTCCACATATCTTCTCAAACATCTCCAAAAACTTTAACTGCCATTCTTCCAACCGCACAACGAGCGCAATACCTTTTGAATACCGCTCTGCAATCTGCCTATTGTATGGAATCTCAAGCAAGACCTCTATCCGCTCAGCCTTGCAGTATTCCTGTACCCCACAATCGCCAATACCTGCCCGGTTTATTATCACCCCAAAGGGAATCTTAAGCTTTTTAACACTCCCACCATGAGTTTCAGGTCGTGCAAACCAAAAGGCGTTGGTTCTGTTACCAAAATGCAATAGTGGCTGCCATAAACAGAATGTATAACAGGACATGAAGTTCCCGGTGGACAGTCAACTATAACAGTCTTACGAATATCAATCTCGTCTTTCACCGCTTTTATCACCGGCACGGACATCGGCTCCCCTATGTTTAGTTCGCAAAGGCAAAGTCAATATCACACGTTTTTGCCTTTTTTACTACTCAAATACCCCTATTCTGCTCAGTTATTGCATCTCGCGGGCATACAATTGTGCAGCCACCGCAGCCATGGCAAAGTTGCGGGAAACTGAGTACGTCACCTTTTATTCCATCCTTAGGTCGGACAACGAACAATGCGTTGTACTCGCAGAATTTGGAACATTCACCGCAATAGTCGCATTTCGCTCTGTCAATCTCCTGTATTCTTATATATACCTGCTTCTCCACTTATATTTCCGGCTTCAGGAAGATATGTGCATTTGGCTCTTCGACATCGCAGTCCAATAACATGACGTTATCCAGTGATAACGCCAGGTTTACAGCAATCGTAGTATTCCCCGTGCCGCCTTTTCCGCTTGCTACCGAAATAATCATTTTGAAACTCTTTTTTTAATGCCCGCCCTTTTCAATCACCTCTATTCCACCAATACTATCGCACTTCTAGGACATGCGTCCACACAGGCTCTACAATTGCGACCATGATAACTATAACATTTCTCATAATCTATTCTTGCTTTTTCACTTACCATTTTAATTGCTTTTGCTTCACAAGCCTCAGCGCATTGCTCACATCCTGTGCATAATTTCTGTTCAACAGCCGGAATTGCGGATCTCATCTTTTCTACTTCTTTTCCCTGTTGTCATTCACACCGTTCCAACACCTCGAAGCTTTTTTCCATCGCTCCCAATTGCAATCCTATTTCATTTAGCTGTGTTTTCATTAACAACTGCTTTCCACGACCATGATACTTGCAGCATTTCCGTTTTAACGTTACCTTTTGAGTTCCTTTATTCTTTTCTTCACTTCTTCCAAATCGGTCGCCAGTCTATTAGCCATATTCGATAGTTCTTCGAGTTCTTCTTCTTTTGTTCGAGGCGTGATTGGTGCCGGCGGCGCTTGTGGTTGTTGCGAAGGCATTGGTTGCTGCATGCCAAGTCCCATACCTCTGCCCATACCTCTACCCATGCCTCGTCCTCCTCCGCCACCTCCTCCGCCACCCATGCCCATGCCTGATCCACCACCTGGTGCAGTAGCGCCCATACCAGCATGAGCAGGAGCAGTCGAAGTACCGGTCTCGCTTAGTTGCCCCGCTTTGTACATCTCAATCGCTTCTTTCACTGTGCCATAAGCACCGGTTGCAATTTTTACACCCGCGGTGGAAAGCACCTGAAAGGCATTGGGGCCTATATTCCCTGATATAACAACATTCGCGCCTTTGTTTACTACTGTTTGCGCTGCTTGAATCCCTGCTCCGCCGGGTGCAGCAATAGCTTCGTTTGGCATCGCTTCAAACGCCATCGTATCTGAATCAACGAACACAAAGTACTGGCACCGTCCAAATCTTGGATCTACCTGCGCATTCAAATCCCCCGCTGTTGCGGTTACACATATCTTCATCTTTTCGCTCCCCATATGAATATATATTCAGGGTATATATTAGTCAATTCTTTTATAAACGATAGAAACAGCTATATGTGCTGCAGCCTTATATGCGGTTACCATGAAAAGTATCCTTAAAATGCAGCGTGCTTGGCGGATGGCGGTGGAAGCGAAAGTGTAAAGCGCCCATTAGGTTGAGGAATCCATAAATGTGATGAGAGGGTATATGCGCCGAGAAGGGCGCTGTTGGGAAAACGAAAAAATTAGGGTGATATAAGAAAAAATGGAAAATGTTTGTAATTGTGAGCAAAAAAGGACTAAACTAAATAAAAACCGTACGACAGCGATGTCGAAGAAGATATTGCCCTTGATTATTGCCGCAGTGCTATCTGTATCGCTGGTGGGTATAGCGGCAGCAGAAGATTTTGGCTGTAGCTGTCATTCAGATATTTCTGAGAACTTTACGACTTCACTGCACTACACCGGCGCAGGGATGAAGGACGAGTATGCGAGAGGAGCGGCAGGAGAGTTTGGAATTGACATGGACGAGTATTATGCACAGTGGACCTGTTCTAAATGCCCGCCACCACCTGCGAAAAATGCCATGGCGAAGACCCGCATGAGGAAGATTTGAGTACGAATATGACGACGTGCGACCAATGCCACTTTAAGAAGCAGACAGCGACATTTATAGGCGATATGCCGATGCACAAGAAAAAAGGACCTCACGCGGACATCCATTATGAGAAGGGGCTTACGTGCATTGACTGCCATAATGCGGAAGAGCTGCACGGTGATGGAAACGTGTACACGAGTCAACTGGAAGCAGTGACGACAAAGTGTGAAGATTGCCACAACAGTCCAGGAAAGACAGTCAAGGATATGTCCGTGACGCAGTATTCACCGGATATCGATGCACACAAGACGCATGGCGATAAACTCGACTGCACCGCTTGCCATTCGGGATGGGCATTAACGTGTAACAACTGCCATCTGGATACCCGGAAGGGCACTCAGCCCGTGTCTGATGAGTTCTATCTTGGCGTGGTAGCCGATGGCAAGACAAAACCGTTCATCAAGATGGAGGCTATATGCGATGATACGTCGCACAGGGGATATGGTGAGTGGTTCTCACACACACAGTAACAGATGAGGCAAAAGATTGCGCATTCTGCCACGAAAACGCGGAAGTGCTCTGTGAAGGTTGTGAAGGCCAAATACTCGGTAAAGGTGGCTCGTTCATACCACAAGATACTATAGACACGGTTTTAGCTGTGGAAATGCCAGAAGTACCAACTGACACACCAACTGACACACCAGCACAACCAGGCTTCGAACTGATATTTGCGGTAGTCGCACTCGCAGTGGTTGTGTACCTTGCAAAGAGGAGACATTAGTTAAACAAGGGCGAGGGACATGGCGGACTTGGCCTTGACCCTATTTTTGTTTTTTTAGCACAGTAAAAAAATCCGAGCACCAGACATCATAAATAAATCAGTAAAATCTGCGTTAAACTATACTCAAATCGTAAGGAAAATTGCCAAAAGAACTCTCGATTGAAGAAAAAACGGAATACTTTTAAATACATGACTGAATTTATATTCATATATTTGCATAGGAGTTAAAAAAAAATGGCGAAGATAAATAAACTTGTGGTTGTTGGATGCGCAGGTATGGGTGGATTAGCGGCGATGATGGGAAAGCGAATGGAGCCCTCGCTGGACGTAACGTTGATACGAGAAGAGGAGAATTTCTTGACGCGATGCGCGACCCCTTATATCTCAGTAGAGAGAGCGACAGTAGAGGCTTCGGCCAAGGATGATGGAATGTTCCTTGCAGTCGGCACGAAGCTGGTGAATGTAAAGGCAACGAGCATAGACCGGAAAGGAAAGACAGTTACGACAGCCGACGGTGGTGTTTATCCCTATGATAAACTCATTATGGCAACTGGTGGCAGTGCTATCGTTCCGCCGATTCCCGGAGTGGACCTCGAAGGTATTTTCACTCTACGTACAAGTCGCGATGCTGTCGGCATACGCGATTGGGTAAACAAGAAGAAAGCAAAAAATGTTGTTGTGTATGGCGCGGGGGCAACAGGCCTGGAGATGGCAGCAGTGCTCACAGAGAAGGGACTGAAAGTCACGATGGTGGTCCGGTCATACATCGGCAGGACGGTGGGTCTCGACACGGATATGAGCAGTGAACTGCAGAAACATTATGAGGAGAAAGGAGTTGTTATCAGGTCAGGAGAAGTAATAGAGAAGATTATGGGCGAAAAGGCCGTAGAAGCCGTTGAGCTATCTTCCGGAGATAAAATCGACGCCGACATGATCATTTTATCTGTAGGTGTTCGTCCGAACACCGAGCTTGCAGAAGAGGCGGGACTTAGAATAGGTGAGCGTGGATTGAAGGTGAACGAATATCTTCAGACTTCTGACCCGGACATTTATGCCGGTGGCGACCTGATAGAGTATGAACATCTGGTCACAG
>QENJ01000230.1 GCA_013374505.1 Candidatus Methanophagaceae archaeon | reverse complement strand
CTTCAGTAATGGGAAATCGCCCCTTTCCGGATTCCCTATGGCTTCTTCTGCACTCAATGTTTTTGCACTTATTCTTACGTTCCCTTCTCGCAGGTTATTCTCTACCACGATTTTTTCAAATTTTTCCTTTATTTCTGCATACATCCTATTTATCTGCTCCTATAATTTTTAACCCACCTAAAAAGGTTTGTGAACAACCGATTCGACAATTCACGGTAAATATCCGCTTTTCTATTCGTCTCTTCTATCAAAGCCGCAGCATCTATTCCCTCTTCTGTGAGTTCGTCTTCATAAACTTTGACCCACTCCGCTAGCATTTCCGATGTTGCCTCAAGATGAAACTGGAGCCCATATGCGTTTTTAAATCGGAAAGCTTGATTAGCGCAAAGCGCCGATTCTACAAGTTGTAAAGCTCCTTCAGGTATCTCAAAGGTATCGCCATGCCATTCCAAAGCCGGGAATACCGTGTCAAATCCTTTAAATAGCGGGTCTTCTACGCCTCCTGCCGTCAGTCGAATCTCGAAGTTTCCGATCTCTTTTGTCTGTTTTCTTCTTACTCTTGCACCAAGTGCCTTTGCCAGCAGTTGCCCGCCGAGACAGAAGCCGAGATAAAACCCTCCCGCGATGACAAAGTTCGTTATCGTCTTGTTGAGACCCTTTAAATAGGGGTAACGCTCCTCTTCGTAGACGTTCATTGGACCACCGAGCACAATCAAAACATCGAAATTCTCTGGCAACTGCTCGTCCTCATACATTCTAACTATTTCGTACTCAATCCCATTATCGTGTAGAAAGTCACCCAAATATCCTGGGCCTTCACATTCTATATGCTGGACTATCTGTGCTTTCATGGTATCTTTAATTGCGTAATTTCTTTCAAAACCTCTTCTAAGGTAGGTGCTGAGATGGCAATTACGTTCTTTGGCATATGTTTATGATGTGGGAAATTAGGTAAATCAGGGAAATGTTCTGTATTGTCATATCTAAAGATGCGATTATTATTTTCATCTTGATAATGGTAAACATATGTTTCTCGTTCAACACCGAAACGAGTGAAGACATATTCCCTTACGTGCAAGACCGTTCCGTCATGGAAATAAAGCGTAGCCTTGAAAAATCCCAAATAATCTGAGCGTTCATCCTCTACTATCTCTTTTGCAGTAATCGCTTCACCAGCATCAATAATAGCCCTTAGATACTGAAAATATTCGCTCACAAGCAAATTCGCATCCCCTCCAATTCATTATATTCCTCTTCCAATCTTTTCAGAATTTTTGTCTCGCCAACCCATTCGACAAATTCGAGATTATCATCGTCCATTCCATCTCTTATCTTTTGTATGAATTGCTCGGTAGAGATACTGTATTTCTGCTCAAAACTACTGATTCTCGCTTTTGTTCTGTTTATACTCGTCTTAAGCAATTTTAACTGGTTACGGATAGCAGAATCCAAAACAGGCATGATTGATTCGGGTTTACCTGTTCTTATCACTAGTTCAGCCATTGTTTTATTTTCACCTCCTTTATTAATAATACCCTCGTATCATTTATATAAAATAAGTTTCGTATCAAATTTTAATGCGCATGTTTACAATAACAATCCATCACACAATGCAGGCAATCGTGATGGATATGATTACCATTATCCCCGTCTTTCTTAAACATTTCCGGTGGCATCAGCCGGATTTTACCATTATTTAGCGCCACAACCCGGTCGCCCATCTCCGCCACATGGGCTAAATTATGCGTAACAAACACCGTTGTGATGCCCATCTTTCGCTGTACCTGCCGAATCTCCTTTCTGAGGCATTCACACATCCCGATGTCCAAGCTGTTAAACGGCTCGTCTAGGAGTAACACCTTTGGCGAAGATGCAAGAGCACGTGCAAGTGCCACTCGCTGTTTCTCACCACCGCTGAGATTCTTCGGATACCTATCTTTTAGATGCTCTATTTTCGTCAACTGTAATAATTCATCCACTTTTTGCATTATCTCTTTCTCCTCTTGCCCTTTTATCCTTAAACTGTACCCGACATTAGAAGCGACATCGAGATGAGGGAACAATGCCAGATTCTGGAATATGTAGCCAATCTCTCGCTCGTTTACGGGCGTTTTATCAACGGGCACACCGTCAAAGAGAACAGCCCCCTGGTAGTTAACCAATCCGGCAATGATATTAAGTAAAGTAGTCTTCCCGGCACCGTTCGGTCCCAGAACTACCAGTAACTCGCCGTCAAATACCTCCAGATTCAGGTTGCTGAATACATAATTGCTAACGCATCTTAATTCTATTGTTGGCATAGGCTACCTCCATCCATTTGTGATTCTATTCTCCATGACTTGAAAAAACCGCTCGAATGCGAGGCACATCACTGAAAGAACCATCAGACAGACGATTATAACATCCATACGCAGTAAACTCTCTGACCTCATCATCAAAGCCCCGATGCCCGTAGGAATCGCAACCATTTCCGCTGCTATCACCACCCGCCAGGCCATACCTGCCTCTAACCTCAATCCGGTAAAGATATTTGGTACTGCAAGTGGCAGGACAACCGAGCTTAAAATCTTCCTATCTGAAGCACCCAGAATTCTTGCCGCTTTTATTACTTCCCGGTCTACACTTTTGATGCCTGTAATCGTATTGTATAGTACAGGGAAGAAGGAGCACAGAAAGATTAATGCAACCGGCAGCAGATCTGTTATTCCTATCCAGATCATCAACAATGGCGCCCAGCCGAGGACGGGTATGGGATAAAGAATGCTAAAAATCGGATTAAAAGACTTGTCTATCACATCTTTACTGCCCATTACGATTCCAACAGCAATACCTGCCGCTGCACCTAACAAAAAGCCTATCAGTACCCTGGAAAAACTGCACAGAAGATTAGCCAGTAAAATACCACTGACTATTAAATGATAGAATTCTAGCATCACGTCAGAAAAGGCGGGAAATATGTAGTTGGGTACCAGATTCAGTTGTGCGATGCTCTCCCACACTATTATAAATACCATGATCGGTAGTAATCCCACAAAAAATCTTTTAATAAACATCTCTTTCACCCTGTAAGAACCTTGTATCGAGGATAGCTTCTGCTCTAAGCCCTTCCTCTATATAGCCTAATTTCGCCATACAATCTATCATCTCCTGAACGGATTCGGCATCTATGTCGGTCGTGTAGTTCAGCCTGCTCATTGATTTGTTGATTACTTCGGGTTCTGTGTCCAGTACATTGGCAAGAATTATGGCGGTAGGATCCGGATACTCATTTAGCCAGTTCGTTGCCTTTTGGGTAACCCAAACAAGTTTTCGCACGGTCTCAGGATCATTCTCTATCAAGTCTGTCTTTACAACAAGGACACTGCCCTGCATATCCGGCCATAGGTCTTGACTTTCAATGAGCATGTAAAAGCCTTTTGACTCGGCAACGGTTGCATGATGCTCAGGAAGAAATGCAGCATCTATCCGTCCTGTTTCTAAGGCAACTACCTGTTTCAGTGGGTTCATACGCCGAATCTTGACGTCTTTAAGGTTGTATTCCTCAATCATGCGATTGAGAAGCAGATCCGCCGGAGCACCTTCTCTTACGCAGCCTATGGTCTTACCCGTCAGGTCCGAGATGTTCGTTATCTCCGGCTGAGTTACCAGGCCATAACCATACTTGTGTGTGCCTGCAACGATCTTTATCGGAACTCCTCTGGAATATGCCAATATGGCCGGAGAGAGGCAGATATAAGCAACTTGAATATCGCCTCGTGCTAAGGCACTGGCAAGTCGTATTCCGGTAGCATAGCTCTCGTATGCGGTAAAATTGAGTCCTTCTTCCTTATACCAGCCCTTCTCCGTTGCTACATGTGCACATGCGGCATGGTCATTGAACTCCACAGCCATGCCTATATCTGATTGCTGTTCTTGCACACAGCCAGTTGTGAAGATGACCATGCCGAGTAGTCCTGCCACGATAATAAACACCGAAAATTTCATGTTTCATTCTTGCCATAAACTGCACAGTCTTTTGGACTGCAATGCCCTTCACAACCGTAGTCATCAATCCTTTTGTGTTTTACACCGCATTCGGTACAGGTTAAATCTTTCCCACGCAGTCCGTGAGCGCATGGCGACATCTCAAAAGTATGGCTGCGTACTTGGCACTGGAAGCGGCGAGGTTCTCGTAACCTCATATCAGCATTTAATCGCACTACCTGGGTTTCGCTTTTACATTCTACTTTTTCCATTTTTTCCTTTTTTTCTAACTTCCTGTTCTAACATTGCTTAACGTCTGTCATTAGAGTATTTGAGAGATTTGCATAGGAGTTATGAAAAGATAAGAAGTTGCCGGTAGTTTTGAGTCAGGAGGAGGTTTCTCGAATAATTTCATCTGTAAGCAACATAAAACATAAATCAATCCTAATGCTTATATATTCCGCGGGATTAAGAGTAAGTGAGGTAGTGAAGTTGAAACTGGGGGATATTGACAGTCAGAGGGAGCTTATACACATAAAAGGAGCAAAGGGGAGGAAAGACAGGTATACGATGCTTTCTGATGTGGCAATTGAGACTTTGAGTTTGTATTTAAAAACGTATCACCCAGAGAAATGGCTTTTCCCCGGACAAAAAGATGGTGGGCATATTACAACAAGAAAAGTGCAAAGGATATTTGAAGATGCTATCAAAAAAGTGGATATTGATAAGGATGTTAGTTTTCACTCGCTAAGGCACAGTTTCGCTACTTACCTCTTAGAAAGTGGAGTAGACTTAAGAGATATTCAAGAGCTTTTGGGGCATAAGAGCAGTAAAACAACTGAGATATACACACATGTAAGCAATAAAGATCTGGGTAAGATAAAAAGCCCGTTAGATTTAATAATGAAGAATTCGGATATTGAAAATGAGGTTGAATAAAATGGAGATTAGCAGTCAGCTAAAGAGTGGTATATACGAAGTAAGTTTCCGATATAATACCAATTTGGGTGAATATGCGACGTTAATGTCGGATATACCGAAGTTAGGCGAAATGCTCGGCCGCTTATGAACCATTGTATAGAACGTTACGAGGGATAATCGTCCCTTCATTTATTCATGGTCGTATACAGACATTTATTTACGTAGCTCACATGATAAAGTAGTATGACGGGGAGAAATATGGAATATGACTTTGCAATATCATATGCTGGAGAGAACAAAGAAATCGCTGAAGAAATTTATAAAAGGATCAAACAGCGGTACCAAGACTTTACCGTATTCTATGCCCCTGTAGAAAGACACACTTTAGTAGGGCTCGACGGCGAAGCATTTTTTGATGACCTCTTTAAGTCTTGCAAAGAAGTTATCGTCCTTTTATCAGAGGCTTATAAAAACAAAAAATGGACAAGATTCGAATGGGATATAATTCAAGAAAGAAGTCAGGAGAATCGCTTTATTCCAATAAAACTAGACGACGTTAAGATGCTTGGCATGCCATCAAATATCATTTACGAGAAATTTTCAAATAACTACGAAGAAATTGCTGATTTATGTATTAATAAACTGCTTTTATTTGAAAAGGCTGCTGGTCTCATAAGAGATAGTGAATTTACGAAGTTATTAAACGCTTTCAAGGACTCAGAGGGTGCTCTAGATAAAGCATTTCAATTGGTGATTGATAAAAGGGACAGAACACCGCTGGACGACATAGCTGTTCCTAAAATAGAGAGGATACTATATAAAATACACTCGGAAAAATGGCTGAATTACTCAGTGATAAAAAGACTACAGATAAGAATACAATTTCCCAAAGGACTCTCAAAGGAAGAAATAAAAGAAAATATTCACTATTGTATAGCAACGGCGTTTAATAAGGAAAAACCGGACGCTTTATCTATTTTTGCCTACTGCAAGGAAGACAGCTCTTTTGCCGGATTTGACAACGTTTTCAATGTTGCCAGAGCAACTTTTGCGCCCTATGGAAAATGGGAAAAGGCAGAAGAAGGTTTTGTTTATAATTTTCCAGTATCAAAGTTTGGATATAAAATTGACTATCGGGAAGACTATTTTGTTTAGAATAGAGCCTTCGATTACAGGTATTTGAGGATGAAGGAATGATAGATGCCGAGCACTTCGCCTAACAGCGAATACCCGGTTCCGCCCTCCGGGCTTCGCCCAAATCCTCGCTCCGCTCGGACTTCGGGTATTCGCGGGACGTTATCCAAAATTTGCTTCGTGCCTCATTCGTTTTTGGTCTGCGAACCTGCACTTTCTCTGCGATAGAGCATTACTATTGAGAAGATGAGGGAAATTGTTTTTTATTAGAGGGAACATAGAATATGTTGATGGAAATCAGACAGCGCAGCCCAAAAACTGGCACGGCAAACTCAAGCCCTTCGGGTCGGATAACTCAGCATATACGCTACGGGCTATCGCCCTTTCCCTTCGGGACATTGCTCCCTTCGGTCGCAACGTTGCATATGCTGGTGGCGTTATATGCCATGCCCATGAATAACATTGACATTTGCAAGGGGCATTTAATAGAATATGGACGTAGTAAGGTCTAAAACCTATGTGCCAATCAGATTAACAGAGGAGAGATGGTTTCATATTACAGAAGAGCATTCAGAGATGGCAGGCTATTATTTTGAAGTCCTCGAAGAGATGGAGGAGCCAGAAGCAATTTACGAAGGCAAGAAGGGTGAATGTATAGCAGTGAGAGAAATTGAGAACGGTAAATATATCGTGGTAATATATAAAGAGTTAAGTAAAGAAGATGGATTTGTAATTACCGCCTTTTTGACGAGGCAGAGAAAAAAGCTTGAAAGGAGGCAAAAGATATGGCCGCAGTAGAGATGAAGAATATATTGACTCTTGTGCCAGAACTTTTGAAAGTCCCATATTCAAGGATTTGGACATCCTATGATAAAGAAGCTGATGTTTTATACATTAACTTCAAGAAGCCAAGCCACGCGGATGATTCCGAACTCACAGATGATGACCTTATAATCAGATATGAGAAAGGAGAAATTGTGGGAGTCACCATACTCAATGCAAGTAGGATAGGAGAAAGATAGGACATGGGCACGGCGTATAACAGAAGCGAGTCTGGCTTCGTGTCTTCGGCACTCAGCCCAAATACCTCGCTTCGCTTGGAACGTCAGATACGCTCGAAACGTTAGGCGAAATGCAAAGGAGGAGATGATATGTCATCAAGGAACATAATTGTAACCATCCTGATAATATCGCTAGCACTATCGGTCTTGCTTAGCGGATGTCTTAAGCCAGAAGCCCCAACGCATGAGCAAGGCATTTCAGTAGTGGATTTAACAAACCTATCTAAAAATATAAAAAAGCTAACGATTAATCCCGGTCCAGATGAGAACCCTTTGTGGAGTGTGGATGGAAAAAGGATATTCTTTGAATCAAGACCAGACATTGGTGTTGGACGTTATGGCCCTGAATGTTACATTTGTGTTATGGACGTAGATGGCAGCAATTTAACCCGGTTAGCAAATGGCACATACCTCTTTATTACTGCCGTCTGCACTGACAAGGTATTTTTTCAATATGAGTATTACCCCGGCATTGATTTATGGGTCATGAATACTAATGGTAGCAATAAGAAAAAGTTGACTTCTTTAAATGTGGCACCACTTGGCTATAATCCCACTATAAGCCCTGATGGGGAAAAGATATGCTACTTCACACCTTATGGTACCGGTTATTATTGGGTGAAGTGGAAAGATGAGACATGGACAAGGTTTGATTATGAACCACGTGTTAATCGACAAAATATGGATATATTGGCGAAGGAAACACATGCAGATATTTTTGTGATGGATGCCAATGGGGGCAATAAAACAAAAATAGCATCTGACATTGACCTCACTTGTTCTGGTTATTCAGATTTGATATGGAGTCCGAATGGAAAGAAGATACTTTTCCAAACCTCAACGCTATCCAGCAACAACCCTATTGAAAACTTTGATATCAGGATTATGGATGCTGACGGAGGTAACAAGAAGAGATTAACAGATTATCCGGAGTATGATACAAGCCCAGAATGGAGTCCCGATGGGAAGAAGATAGCATATAGGTCTGGCAATCTCAGCAACTTTGATATCTGGATAATGAACCCTGATGGTAGTGATAAAAAGCAGCTAACAACAGAAGCACTGGTCACTGATTTCTATTGGAGCCCAGATGGGAGAAAGATAGCTTATATCTCTTGGTTAACAAAAGATCCTAAAGCTAAGGTAATCTGGATAATGGATGCAGACGGAAGTAATAAAGAGGTATTGCTGAGTGTCCCTTGTGATCCCTCCCGTGTAGGAATGGGTTTAGCATGGAGCCCAGATGGGTCAAAGATAGCTTTTGATTATCATATGATAGATGTTGTAAATAGTGATATCTATGTAATAGATGTGCAAAATAGAATAATAGACTTAAGGAAAAATGTGCACTTCGCCTAACACAGCATATACGCTGCGGGCTTACGCCCTTGCCCTTCGGGACATTGCTACCTACGATCGCAACGTCGTATACGCTCAAAAACGTTACCCGAAATTTGCAACCCTATAACCCACACCAAAAAATAAATAGAGAGGAGGTTTTGACCTCACCCCCTCTCCCCCCATTCCAGAATCGCATTCGTAATCAGATCCGTAAGATACACACCTCCATGATACCCCATGAAGCCATATCTGTGGTATCCCACCCTATCATAGACAGGGAATCCGCATCTCACGAATGCAGCGTTCTCATCCTTAGCAATCGGCGTGCATTTCGTATTTCCAAACAGAATATCCACCTCGTTGTCTTTCACTGCGCGCTGCAACTCGTACAAATCGCGTCCGTTCAATATCTCACCGTCAGTTACCGATTTCGCCTTCTGCAAGAACTTCCTGCTTGCCGTGCTACTCGAAACGATGACCGGCTCCATACCCAGTTCCGTCACGAACTCGGCAAGTGCAAGTGCGATGTCCGGGTCGGCGAATATAGCAGCTCTCTTGCCGCAGGTCTTCATATGCACATCTACCATCGCATCAATGAGCCTGCCTCGACCCTGCTCAAGCGAATACGGTATCTCCGCACCGGTCATATCACACACGGCATCCAGGAATCGGTCAGTATTCGCAACCCCAATCGGGCAAATCGTATCGGCAGCCATACCGTATTTACCCTTCAGGTATACTGCGGCAGAACCACCCGCATGCTCACATAATGCAATAACGCCTCGTGCGTTTGCACAATCTTCTAGTTCGGCTACGGATGTCCCACCCACGGTAAAAGGCGGCTTTGGCAGAATAATCGGTGCATTGAGAGTCTCCGAAATGTCGCTCAGAATCGTGTATGATATATGCATAGAATCGAGCATCTGCTTTATCTCTATGACATCGCCCGGATTCACCATTCCCGGTAGGATATTCAACTTTGCGTTATTAGAGTCCGATTCTTCAGAAAGATTGGTTACAAGCGCTTTCAGTGCGTTGTCGTATCCCGTGACGTGCGACCCAACATAGCTCGGCGTGTGGATTGGAACCACCTTCGAGTCTTCGTAATTACCTTCGCTGATGATACCGTCAATGTCATCGCCTATGGTCTCCGAGAGGCAGGTAGTCATCACGCCTATGAGCTCCGGATGCCGTCTCGCAATTACGTTCTTTATTGACTCTACTAGATTCTTCTTCCCTCCAAATACAGAGGCA
>QENJ01000092.1 GCA_013374505.1 Candidatus Methanophagaceae archaeon | reverse complement strand
CTGGCCTCATCCGCATAAATCAGGTGCCATCTACCATCGCCGGTGATGTTGTATGCGACCGCGGGTGCAGGATAATCTTCAAACCCTCCAAGTCCGGACACCAGCAAAGAATCAGACTCCCAGATCCATTTTAGCTTGACATCGTGCTTAATGTCGCCGTCTTCCACCTTCACATTCTTATGCTCTGCGATTTTTGTCTCAACAACAAACGTGTCGGTCCAGCAGGGTTGACTGAACGACAACACTGCAACATCTTCACACCCGATGTTGTTCGTTTCATCCGCAGACGTCTGGCTGATAAAGACCGATTCAGGAGGTAATGAAGTGTGGAACATGACGCCCGGAGGTGCGGGCGATCGCATACAACATCACCGGCGACGGTAGATGGAACTTGATTAGCGGAGAAAATGGTGGTGGATTCTATGGCTATTACTGGAATGGCACGCAGTGGATTAGCGATTCATCGCTGGTCGCCGGATTGGGAGACATCGGAAGGTTATCTGCGCCGGCGATCGCATACAACGTCACGGGCGATGGTAGATGGAACTTGATCGCAGGAGAACATGATGGTGTATTCTATGGCTATTACTGGAATGGTAGCCAGTGGATTAGTAACTCCTCTGTTTCTTTTGGACTTGGTGGTGGAAATTGGAATAAGCTCGTTATTGGGTTCAACATTACAGGGGATAGAGAATGGAATCTAATCGATGGGACTGGACACGGTGGAGTTTTAAAGGGATTTCGATACCGTGGTGGATTCATTGACACAGGGCGTGTGAAAACAGTTGCGATTCAGCCTTCTTTAGCATACTTCAAAGACTGGGCTGTATTCAAAGCAAATGCCACTATTCCGGACGGTACGGATATCACGTATAAGATACTTGATGCCTCGGGCAGCACGATCATGACGGTTGTTGACGGCCAGAATATCTCTGGTATCACGCAAAAATCTATCAGGTTATACGCAGAGTTAACCACGAGCAATATCTCTTACACGCCGGTGCTGCACGATTGGGGCGTGTGCTGGGCAACCGGGAAAGCAGACCTCGTGCCAACTGCTATTGAGACGCCGTCAGAATTGTATGCAAATGTGAGTGTGGTTAGTGCTGTGATAGAAAACAAAGGAGTTGCTCACTCCGGTGCGGTTGTGTTTAACGTAACGCTGTGTGCGAATGATATTGAGGTGGATAGTAAAAGGATAGTCGTGGGCGATATGCCACCGGGGTGGAGCAAGACTGTAACGTTCTTCGGATGGACACCACAGCATGCCGGGAACTACACACTAAGAGTAATTGTAGACAGCGCAGATGAAATAGAGGAAACGGATGAAGGGAACAACGAGCGGACAAAAGAAGTTACTGTCCTGTCAAGCATAGTGCGGCGGCTAACATTCGACTCGAGTTCATCAATAAATCCGAGCGTTGCAACCGACAGCGCTGGCAACATACATATTGTCTGGAGCGAAAACAGAGGCGGCTGGCTGCTTTATTACAAGAAGCTCTCATCGAATGGCACCGTGCTGGTGAATGATAAGATGGTATGCCCTGGGTCAGGACCGAAGGTTGCTGTTGATCCCACAGACAGTCTGCATGTAGTTTTTACCAGAGAGTATGACGGAATGTACATGAAGCTTGACAACAATGGAACTATGCTTATGGAAGCAAAGCAAATTATATCTGGCTTACATGATGGGGGTCGTGGTTTTGGAACGCACCCTGCGGAACCCGCAGGAATCGCGGTTGACAGCAGCGGTAATGTCCATGTACTATTATGGCGTGGTATTACACCTTTTGGGTCTAGTCAGGATCAAGGGAACAAGCAGGATCTGAACTATATAAAGCTGGACACAGATGGCAATAAGCTCGTGAACCACACCATTGAGTACCTAGAGAGACCGATTTATGGCAGGTGGGATTGTATGGATATGCCATCCGGGATAGCTGTGGATTCCGCGGACAATGCGTATTTCGCATACAGCAACGGTAGGTGTAGTTGTACGGGCACTCCATGTAGCGGTTGCGACTGCTTCTGGCCTTCGTGTCAAAAGGTGTACTACGTGAAGATAGACAGCGAAGGCGTGCATAAGCAAGAGCTGACGGGCGAGCTACCGCTGCCTTCGCAGTATCCCGCGGTGTGCATAGATTCGGGCGATAATAAGTACGTGGTCTGGAGCCAGCATAATAGGACTGCTACATTCGTGCCGGCCAGCCTCGGAAGGAGCTACCGGATACTGTACGGCTTCGATTTTTATCTCGTAAAGTTCGATAAGTCCGGGAATAAGATTGTGGATAGCAAGCGGTTGACATTTGAAGATTATCCGGTGGAGATGGAGTATACTTTTTATTCTACATATGAAGTGAAAGGAATCCGCAAGCCGGTTATTGACACCGAATCAGGTGTTATACACGTGGCATGGACCGTGCCGGTACCAAAGACAGGAGAAGGTAAAGATATATGGTATATGGCATTTGATACCAGCGGCAACATTATTACAAACGTTACGTTGAGTTCATTTGAAGATGGTGATTCGTGTGAGCCGGACATAGATGCAGTTCAGGACGGTGCGCATCTTCTGTGGACAGACAACAGAGATGGTAATAACGAGATTTACTATGTTAAGACAGAACTTCCCGGGAACATTGTTTTTCTTATATGCCCGCCGGATGACTGGGCACCGCGGAATGTGACTAAGACCTACACGATAGGTGTGATGCACACGATGCCGGGTAGAGAGACGTTGAATCTGACGATAGAGAACATTGACGCTGCTGACGTTGCGGAACTCAGCGAGTCCACCATTTCGCTTGACCCCAATACTATGGGCGAAGTAACGCTGAACGTTACGGATGCAGAAGTAGGAGATTACCGTGTGCGGGTTCGGGCGGAATCGCAAACGAACCCGGCGATAAATGCGGAACACGAGATAACCACAAGCGTAATTGTGCCGAAGCTCGACCTGATGGTAAAAACGATTGATGTGTACCATAACGATACCACATGTTCGCCGTGGCAAAACATATCGAATGAGGTAGACGTAACAGTAGGGAATATAGGCACGGAGGCTGCCAGCAGTTTTTATTTGTGCTTATATGCAGACGATGAACTCGTGGACAGACAGGAAGTAGCAGGGTTGGCACGAGACAGCGAAACGACCGTGCAGCTTCACTGGACTCCGGCAGGTGCTGACTGCTTCGGGGGCTGCACATACATTAATACCTGTCAAGAGTACGAGCTCAAAGCCGTTGCAGACTGCACCAACGCTTTAATCGAAAGCGATGAGGAAAACAACGAAAAGACAATGGTAGCAAAAGCATGCTACAATGGGTACATAGCAGACGAGCCGCTTGAATCCTTTAAGCATGGAACGCTTCGTGGCGGTATAATCTTCACGACCGGTGATGGCACCTACACAGGTCTGTACTCGCCGGGTGCCACAAAAGACGTACATTATGAAACAACATTGCCAGACGGTGCGACAGTGAAACTTGCACGACTTAATGTTTACTATACCTGGACAAAACCAGACCGTGTATGTCCCGAAATAGAAGTGAGCGTAACAAATGCAAGTGGCACGTATGTGTTGTCTCCGGAGAAAAGGTATAACGATATAAAATGTCAAGGTCCTGGTGGGATTTATGTTTATACGTGGGGCAATTACATTTACAACCTGACGGATTACGTCACGGGAAGTGGCACATACAACATAACCGTGACGAATAGCGGTTCTGGTAAGCACAGTTTCTGTATCGCAGCGCCGGGCATTGTGCTCCTCTACGAAGACGAAACTGCATCTTTGATTGAGTACTGGTTAAATGAAGGTGCGGACGTACTCCTTGGTGGACGAAGACCAGATGGCGGCTTCTTAGGGCTGGAGGAGTGTATAAATAACGCAACATTCGAGGGCAGTATAGAAGGAACAGTAAAGAACGCCACACTTGGCGTGGTAGCGCCGTGGGCTGGTCAATCGTGGCAACCCGGACAGACCAACTATCTGAACTTCAACGGCATAGAGCTTGGACAAGGTGTGTATCATGATGAGAAGTATACTGAAACAATGGGTGGGATAACAGTGATTCTAGGAGCAAAAAATGCGCAGGTGGGTGTGAACGTTTCTGATGTAACTGATTATCTAAAAGCAAGCGATAATGTAGTTAGTCAGGTGGACTACGGTGATAACATGATGCCCACAAATGCGTTCCTCGTGGTAGAATACACAAAAGACAGTATTATAAAAGTAAACAAGAGCGTGTGGTCACCGCTAAACAATACGTGGTTGGAGAAAACCACGGCAGAACTTAACGACAGACTTCGGTTCAGGTGCGTAATAAAAAACGCTGGAGAACACGACCTTACGAACCTTACGGCTGTGGACATTCTACAGGACAGCTTGAATTACAGTGGCGATGCCACGGTTGACGGTATAGCGCGGGAACCTGATTGGACTGCCGGCAACCAGTTCGGCTGGAACTTCTCGGAACCGCTTGCGCCATCCGAGAATATAACAATTGAGTTCGAGGCAACCGTGAAAGGCACGGGCACAAACACGCTGAAAGTATCTGCATGGTGCTCAGAAACTAACGACTGGTTTTCGGCTGAGGATTGCGTTCACGTAACCATCCCTGAGTTATCAATACCAAAACCATCCTTTATCTATGGCTGGGTAAACCACAGCGATGGTTCTCAGGTAAGCAATCCGAACGTAGCGATAACGAACACAGCTAAAATTTTTGTTGCCGACACGAGCGAGAATTCAAACTACTATCAGGTAATGGTTCGCAATGTGAGTGTAGGCGATGAGTTGCATTTCCGTGCAACAGATAATGGACGTAACTCAACCGAATTCAGTCACGCCCTAACGCAAGAAGAGCTAAACGCTGGCGGAATATTTAACTTCAATATCACACTAAAATCTGAACAGGCACATGCCGTTTTTGACACCGGCGAAGGCACGGGTCCAAGCATATTTGGCACGCATAGAGGGACAATAACTCCCAACCAAACGCTAGAAATAAACAAACTGTACACTTATACCTGCGCGGATATGGTCGGGCATTCGGAATATGTTGAGATTTATAATGACTCGTTCTACATTGATGCCACCTGGGACGGCTACAGCGGTGATTATTATAACATAACATTCCCAAGCCGATTCGCACTGTTAGCTAATCATACATATAATTACACGATAAGGACGGGTTCTTATCCACAGATAATACATGTGAAGGATTACGAAGCCGAAGGTGGAATTATTTTCTGCGAGGAGTTCATAGATGTGAATGGGGAAAGATATGATGATTGGATACCAGCAATCAGGCTCTGGTATAGCTAAATAGGAGAGATGTAAGTGATGACAAATATTTTAATCACACGTATTTCATTTTTTCGTTATTTACTCTTCCCTATATCCTGTAATCTTTCACTTGAAATATTAAAATCTGATTTAAAATGTGTGCTTACTGCTATCATTATATTCAAAACTTCAGGGTATTAATATTTATATAAGAAAAAAGCGAAAATGGTTTTATTAATGAATACATTAGTCAGATAAATACCCAGAAAAAACAATCTTGCTCAAAGCGAGCAAGGATGAAGAAGGGGGAGAAGGCAACGAAAGATGAGACAAGAAAACGAAAAATATGTCCCTTGCGTGGTGCGAATCCATGAAGGGGCTAAAAGTAGAAGAGGGGGGGGAGAATAGCCAATAGGGAAACTTTCCATAATTCCTATCTGGCCATTCGCCATTTCCAACAAAAACGGGGTGATGTGAAAGACGAGAAAAATGATAAGAAGAATAGAAGGTGAAAGCTGGAATAGTGGGAAGAAATTTGGGTTTTTGATTAAGGCAAAGGAAAAAAAATTAGGAGGTGAAAACGAAAAAAATGAAGACACAATATATGCAATATATAGTAGTAGCAGTAATGATTTCAACGTTATTGATAGCGTTCAGTCCCGTGGAGGTAGGTGCACAGTCGTGGCTTGAGCCTATACAAACACGTACTGTTACCGGCTTTGGTGATACTACGGGCACAATAACCAATGGTACAGTACGGGTTCCGCAAGGTGGCGGTGGAAATGCAAACTGGTCGTTTGAGGTGCCTGATTGTGACCTGGTAATAGCATACGCACACTGGCATAAGTGGGATGACTGCTATGGAACCCCAACAGCAACGCATAGGAATGGTAACGGAGTGGAAGTTGATGTGACGATTTGGCCCACTCAAGCGCAATCCAATGACAATACTTGGGGTGCATTTTGTAGCGGATTCTCACCCGGTCACGGGAATAATCACTATTTCTGGAGAATATATCCAACGGCAGGCACAAACTGGTTAAATTTAACCGGGTGTGCAGGTAGTTCACCCAACGTAGTCATGAATAAGTGGGTAGTCATGGTCATGACCGATTGTACGTATGCCGTTGACAAGACACATGAAGGGGAATGGTGGCATAACTGGGGACTTTGGTCAGTAGATGTTGGAACTCCTTATTCGTCCCATTTCTATAATGCGAACAATGATGCAGCGAATTATACATTATGGACCGTACAGTCGCACTACGACACAGGTGTAAACCTCTATTTCAATGGTGGGGGTCCTGTTGGTGCCGGTGCCGGCTGGGCTCATGCTGTTATGATGCACGTATCCAAAGCATTAGGCACGGGAGCCAATTGGGTAACCTGGGATCACCTGCCACCTGACGGCTCAGGCTATATGTATACACAAATGGCAACACTGGCAGAGGAGAAACAGATGCCGAAACCAGACCTCTGGATTCCGGAGGATGGTATCGAATTCATACCAGAGACGCCGAGACCCGGTAATGCATTCACGGTAAAAGGGACAGTCGAGAATAAAGGTGCTAGTACAGCAGCTACGTTTGATGTGACTTTGTACGTTGATAGCGTTCCTCACGACACTAAAACCATATCAGGGCTAAACGCGGGACAAAGCAAAACAGTAACTTTTGATCCGGTGACCAAGCCGCTAGGTTGTTACAACTTCACGGTCATGGCTGATACCGGCTATGTCGTAGACGAATTGGCAGCAACTAGGGATGATAACACGCGAACACAATTTTATCAGGTGGGTTATGTGATAGCAGTGAGGTCGAATGACGACTTCGAGGCACTCAAGAACGAAGGTCTTGCTACGAAAGTAGGGGATACTTACTACATAAAAGACCTAACGATAACGAACTGCGCAGGTATTGGTATCTTGATACAGGACACAACAGTACCATTTGTCATCGAGAATTGCAATGTTAATGACTGCGGCTGGAAGACAGACGATTACGAAAACCACGGCATGCACCTGAACCATCTAAGGGATGAACAGATAAATATAGTGGACTGCACGGTAGAGAACAACTGGGGTAAGGGTATACGAGTCCAGAATTCAACCTATGTGTGCATAAACGATAGCCATATACAGAACAACTCGGCTTATGGTATAGACGTGTATCCAAGAGAACTGCCTGGGAATCATGATGATTGCAAGTACATCACTATAATAAACAACACGCTTATCGAGAACAACTACGGTATCGACCTGATCGGGTACAACTGTACGGTGATGGGCAATATCATTAAGGACAACGAAGAGTACGGCATATACATGCTCAGTAATTACAGTGATATATACGGTAATAACATAACGAACAGCGGTAGCTACGGAATGAAGGTGTATAACAGTTCAGAGAGCTGCATCGCAGGGAATGATTTCAATGACAATGGCGGCACAGGCTCGCAGGCATGGGATAACCGTGTGAACTCTAACGACTGGAACCTGCCTATTAAGATGGGATATTTCTACGGTGGCACTGATCCATCACACGCACACGAGAATTACACGGGCAATTACTGGAGTGATTACTCGGGCAGCGATTCAGACGGCGATGGAATTGGAAATATACCTTATAACATTGACGGCGGAAGTGGAGTGTCGGACAAATGTCCCCTGATGGTACCTATACAATCAAATGAGAGACAAGAAATTATATGTCTAAAGTGCGGTGATACGAGCGGAAACGACGAAGTGGGCGTGGAGGATATTTCAGCGATAGATCTGCATCTCACAGGAGATGGGGCCCTAATGCTTTCTAAGTGGGCCGCAGATGTGGCAGGGCGTATCGAAAACGGCGAAACGACCGGAAACGACGAAGTGGGCGTGGAGGATATTTCAGCGATAGATCTGTGGCTCGAGAAGCACACAACTTCTAATTGTTGGTATGTGTTGATGAGTGGTGGTCACATTGTAGATCCTATCACCACGAGGACCATGGTAATAAGAATACCCCTCCCCGATCCACCTGGAGGTTACATTGAGATAAGAGTCCCAGGATTCGAGATACTACTTGCAATATCAGCCATAGCGCTAATCGCATCATACGGAGTGCGGAAAAGGAATAGGAGAAGAAAGAGCTGAACTACTGTCGAACGTATAAAAAGATTGGGCTTTTTGCCCTTTTTATTTTTTATGAGGGCAATAGCAGTTTTATTAGAAAAGAAAAAGAAAAGAATACAGGTGTTAAAAGGAACAGGCTGTAAGAGAAAAGGAGGTAAAAAAGAAAGACCGAGGAAAGAAAGTCGAGGTAAAAGAAACATTTGTTTCTTTCTTTAATAGGGTTTTCTTTTTAAAAGAAAAGCTTTAGGAGGTGAAAAAGGAAAAAATGGAAAAAACGAAAATAGCATTTAGAACAGGGATAGTATTAGTAATATTAGCAGTGTTTGTGTTATCAGCAGTGCCAGCAGTAAACGCAGCTACGGCTTATTTTGTTCCCGAGTGCAGCAGTAAAGAACCAGGTGACCATTCCTACATGAAACTGTATGTGGACGTGCCAGCAGGTGAAACTTTGCTTTCATGGCAGGCACAAATCATATTCGATCCTGCGTATGCAGATATAACAGTAGTAAGTAAAAATTGCGACCAGTATGCAGATGATACCTGCTTTAATACAGTAAGTAAGAACCTTAGTTACACGCCCAACGGTTATGCCTGGAGTTTTGGTTATCAACCCCGAGAGTGGGATCCTGTTGAAGAGGAGTGGGTTTGTCCACCCGCTGGATGGTTTGTCGGACCGAGAACTGTAAAGTTAGCCAGATATAAAGTGGTAGCAGAAGGAACATCAGGCGTAAGTCTGGTTGATTACGGGTTTGAGCAGTTTCCACCGGGATGCGCAATATGCCTAAATAGTAAGTTGGTTAATTCCAATGGATTAGAGAACAGCAACGTGACCTGGCTAAGTGGAACATTCATGCATCAAAGGACATTCAGCAAAAACCTCGTTAATGGCTGGAACCTGATTTCATTGCCACTGACAAATTGCACGATGACCGTAGAGAACATTATAGATACATCATTGCACGATTCATATGATGCACTATACAAATACAATACCTCAACACACAGCTTCGAATCGCGGAGTCTCACGGATACGATGGAGAACGGTGTTGGATACTTCATCAACATGACTTCGCCGGATACATGGACATACTCTGGCGGTGCATACACGGCAATGAACGTTAGTCTTTCAGAAGGGCTGAACATGATAGGGGGTCTGAACAGCTCGAAGCAAGTCAGCGACATTCTCACAGATGAAGACCACTGGTATGCAACTACATTCGATGCAAACCTGCAAAAGTATAACGATACGTGCAATCCAGTAGCGCCATCGGTGTTCAATCGCTTTACTACGCTGGAACCCGGTGCGGGATACTTCATATCGGCAAAGCAAGGCGGCTGGCTGAACGTGAGCGGTTAACACA